>JBLRWR010000167.1:0-4108 GCA_047921135.1 Candidatus Brevefilum sp. | reverse complement strand
CTTCGCCGACGGCGACGCTGTCGAAGGTGACGTAATAGTCAACGGCATCGGTGCCGGTGATGAGGCGGTCGTAGGAAATGATGGTGACGCCTGCAGCACGGGCGGCTTCAGCGGTGGCAGCGGCAGCAGCGCTGTCATGGGGGGTAAGGATGATGACCTTGACGCCCTTGGTGATCAACGCTTCAACGTTAGCCTTTTCGGTGGAGGGGTCGGCCTGGCTGAAGAGGATTTCAACATCGTAACCGGCTGCTTCTAATGCATTTTGGAAGCGGGTTTGGTCCTGGATCCAGCGGGGCTCGTCCTTGGTGGGGAGCACAATGCCAACAGATAATTGCGTAGCAGGCTCCTGAACGACAGGTTCTTCAGTGACAACTTCAGGTTCTTTAGGTGCACAGGCAACCAGCACCATCGAGAGGATCATCAGAAAACTGAGAACCATAAATATTTTTTTCTTCATTTTTATCTCCTTAAGTAGTGAAATTTATCAGACATCAGACGGATTAGGTGTTTCTCTATAGACCTCCTTTTGGGTAAAGGTTTTTTCAACACAGACTTTAAAGGATGATTAACAATTGTTATCAATGTTAACTTAATTGTTTCTCCCCAACTAAAAGAAATTCCCCCAATTGGATTAGGGATAATCCCCTAATGTTTACCCGGACGCCAATGGTTCCGCGCGGTGATAAACGACCATCCCAATGTTATAATTAACCTTATGAAACAATATAGCGTTCTTTTGGCAGACGATCATGCGGTTGTTCGTTCGGGTATACGCAACGCCATAGAGAAAATGGATTTGGTCAGTGTGGCGGGCGAAGCACAGGACGGTCCAACAGTGATGGCTGCACTTGAATTGCTCTCTCCCGATATTCTCCTTATTGATGTTACCATGCCAGATTTCGAACCGATTTCGGCCATTCGTCACATAAGGTTATTGTATCCTGAGATGAAAATATTGGTGATCAGCGCGTATGATGATGATGTTTATGTTCAGGGATTACTGGGCGCAGGTGTAAACGGGTACCATCTCAAGGATCAACCCTTGCAGGACCTCACCCTGGCCATTGAGCGGATCATCGCAGGTGAACGCTGGATTTCCAGCCCGTTGATTGAAAAGCTGGTCACCAACCCGCGGAAGGATAATGGCTTACCGGCACTCACCTCCCGCCAACGTGATATTCTCCGGCTGCTTCAAAAAGGCTGGCATAACCAACGGATCGCGCTCGAACTGGGCCTGAGCACAAAAACCATTGAAAATCACCTGACCCGCATCTATCGCAGCCTAAATGTGCAAAGCCGTCTTGAGACGGTAAATTATCTCAACCAGCATCCGCAGCTCCTTGCTGAAGAGCGATTACAAGGGCAGGTTTATCTGAGACAGGAAACAGCGCCCACTTCTTTGGGCGATATTTTGCTGGTTGATGATAACCCTAGGTTTCGCTACCAATTACATCGCACGATCAATGATCTCTATCCCCACCTGAAGGTGCAAGAAGCAGGCTCTATTGAAGAAGCCGTTGCTGCTACAAATTTGACCGATTTTGAATTATTTTTAGTGGACGTCATCCTTGGTGATCAAAGCGGGATCACTTTTGTGAAGAACATCAAAGGGTCGTTTCCCAAAGCTAAGATCGTTCTGATCAGTGCTTACCCGGATAAAGAATTCCGGCGCCAGGGGATTGCTGCCGGGGCTTCAGCGTTTATTGATAAGAAGACCCTTGATAAAGAAACCATCAAGACCATTCTTGAAGACTCCATTCACTTTGAGTGATGTGATGAACACCCCCACCACACCTTTACTGCATGTTGAAAATCTAAGCAAGCGCTTTGGAACGCTTTCTGCGTTGCGAAATATCAACTTACAGCTGTATCCTGGCGATGTGATCGGCATCACCGGGCAAAGCGGGTCGGGAAAGTCGACCTTTGCGAAGATATTGGCGGGTATCTACACACCCGATCAAGGCACGATCTATTTTAACGGTCATCCCCTGCATGCACCAGTCAATGTGCGGTCACTGGGAATTGAAGTGATTCATCAAAACCCCCGGTTGGCTGAGAACCTCGATATTACCAGTAATGTTTTCCTTGGTAACGAGATTGCAAAGTCGAAAATCAGTAAACTATTGCATATTCCTGACCGATACCAGATGGATCAGAAAACTGCGGAGATCCTGGCAAAACTCGGGGTTGAATACGACAGCCTGCGGGAAGAGGTGTTCAACCTGAGCCTTGAATCACGGCAAATGATCGCCATCGCGCAGGTGATGACAGGTTCACCGAAACTGATCATCATTGATGAGCCCATGGAGGTGTTGAGTTACCCCTACCAAAAGGTGTTGCTGAACCTGATTTCTCAGTGGCAAATGGAGGGAAAATCGATCCTGTTCTTCAGCAATAATTTGGACCATTTACTCGATGTTACTGACCGAATCATCGTGATGCGGGAAGGGTTTTGTGCCGCTGAATTTACTTCAGAGGAGGCTGACCGGGAGGAGATCATTGCTTCGCTGGTTGGCACAACAAACTATCAGCAACTGCTGCCGATCATTTGGGCTTTGGATAATTATTATGAGGCGCAGAAAAGTGCCAACAAGCTTCATCGAAGCCAGATGCTCCTAGATCAGGAGTTAATCAATCAGGAGTCCTTATATAACCAGCTTGTCAACCACCTTACTGAGCAAATTACAGCGCTAGACAGCACAAACCAAACCCTCCAGAATGCACAACGCCGCTTGATCGCTGATTCGGAAGAAGAACGAAAAGCGCTTGCCCGTGAAATTCATGACCAGATCATCCAGGACCTGCTGAGCACCAATTACCAGCTTGAGGCACTGGATTCAATGGACGCATCATCTGAGGAATTACATGAGGACATGGCACAAATCCAGGAAAATATCCGCAGAATGATCGATGAGCTGAGGATCATTTGCCGGAATTTGCGTCCGCCCACGATTGACAGCTTGGGTCTCAACGCAGCCATCCAGTCCTATGCGCAGGATTGGTCAAAACGGTTTGGGATCGAACTCCAATTGAATTTGGACCCCGAAATTGGCCGGCTGGCAGAAGCCATTGAGCTTTCGATTTACCGGATTGTTCAGGAGAGCTTGAACAATATCTACAAACATTCTTCTGCCACGGCGGCCCAAATCAACCTTGAACGCACATCCCCACGTGCATTGATGATCACGATTGAAGATAACGGCGAGGGGGTGGAAGAACAGCTTGATCTGGTCAATTTATCTCAGGCAGGGCATTATGGCCTGGTGGGCATTGAAGAGCGGGTCAAATTGTTGGGGGGACGCTTACGTATCCAAAACAGGGCCGAAGGCGGGCTGTTGATCCAGGCAGAGATTCCTCACCCCAAGGCTTGAACAACCCCTTTAAAGGAAAACTTCATACCTGACGGCGGCCGTGGGACCGGATTTGACTCCCGATTTACTTCGCTTTGACCCCTTTGAGGATCAAAAAAATGAGAATAAAGGCCAGGAAAAGGATTGCCACGACCGTTGGCAACCGCAGCCCAAGGGTTTGAATGTGTAAAAGGTCGGCAGCCACCATCTGCGGCCAGCCGATGACCGTCAGGGGAAGGCCCACCAGGGGTGAAAAGACCATCTGCTCGCCAAGAATCAGCTGCTGAAGGACTCCGGTGAGGTAATAGACACCCCCGATGCCTGCGTAGGCCAGCAGCACGATCAGGAACCATTTGACAACATGCTTGATCTTCATGGGGTTTTATCCTTACACAATCTTGGTTGGTGAGGGCTTAGTTTCTTCGCAGTTTGGTGACCAATTTTCCATAGGTCGAGATGAGGTGCACCAGGATGGATGACCGGCGGGTGTGCGGGCGGGCTTGGCCCAGGGCAGCCAGGAAAGAGGCCGGGTCATCAAAGGAGGGCATACTCAGTGTGGCGCGGCCGACTTCCATTAAACTGTGCGCATCTGAACCGACTGTAGCCAGCAAGCCATGTTCATTGGCAAATTCAGCTGCCTGCTGATTGGGCTTATTGGAGAAGCAGCGGGCGTTGAAGGTTTCGATCGCATCTATATGGGGCAGGATGGCGAGCAACTGTTCATGCGTCCAATGGGGGCCGCGAATGTGGTCAAAGGG
>JBLRWR010000166.1:0-4149 GCA_047921135.1 Candidatus Brevefilum sp. | reverse complement strand
CCCATCTCCGGCCGCCAGCGGGCTGTGTTTGGCGGGGGTCAAATTATTCAGAGAGACCCTGCCACCGGCATTTTACTGAGTGGAAGCGACCCGCGCAAAGATGGATGCGCGTTGGGGTGGTAATCCCATTTCCATTGGGGCTGAACTGCAAGATACGTTTGTTTGAAAGGTGATGATCAGTGATGATCAAAGCGCACACCTTTTTTAAGCATCTTTGTTTTCTGGTTATGTGCTTCAATTTCTTCGGCGAAATCGACCGCCAGCTTGGGCAGCTTATCTCGATTATGGATCATTTTTTGCAGGCCAGAGACCAGGTCGTCGATGCCTTGTTTCCCTGATCTGAAGATTGCTTCTCCCATCCATACCGATTCAATTTCAGAGGCCTGCTCAGCCACAGGGAATGACATTTCTTCAAAGTTGAAATACTCAGGGAAAACAACAGGCACTGGCAGTCGGGAGAGGTGCGGCTGGAAGAGGTCATAACGGTGCATGGCGGGATAGCCCGTATCCACCGGCAGCCCTTCATTGTACAGGACGTAACAAAAGGTGTCATTGTTGCACCCAAAGAATTCCGGGTCCATTTTGAAGATGTAGCGATATTGAGATCGCCGGGTGAGGCGGGGATCTCGGGGCAACAGCTTGATCCCGGGTAAATTATTGAGCCTTTCTTCAAGATAATCCGCCATTTCTGCACGCTGCGCCATTTGGGTAGGAAATCGTTCCAGGGCAACCAGGCCAAGCGCTGCGTGTAATTCTGACCAACGGTAATTGACACCCATAGTAAAGATCTGTTTATCCGCGTCCTTGGGGCGCCCGCAATCGATAATGCTGGCCGCGCGTTCAGCCATGCGTTCGTCTTTACATAGCAGCACACCGCCCTCACCGGTTGTGAGAATTTTGGCCGAATGCAGGCTGAAGGAGCCAAAATCGCCGATGGTACCAGAGCCCATGTCGCGCCAGCGGGCGCCGTGCGCGTGGGCGCTGTCTTCGATCACCACCAGGTTATGGGCTTTAGCGATTTCCATAATGGCATCCATATCGGTCATCTGGGCGGCAAGATGGACCACAATGATCGCTTTGGTTTTGGGCGTTATCGCTTCCAGCACTCGCTGTGGGTCAATGCAATACGTATCCGGGCTGATGTCGACGATGACTGGGAGCGCACCGGCAGCCATTGGTGCGGCCGCGGTTGCCTGAAAAGTATATGCCGGGACAATGACCTCGTCTCCCCAGCCGATATCGGCAGCGCGCAAGGCCACTTCCATGGTGATGGTGCCATTGATCATTGGAACCGCAAAACCACCGCCCTGCATGGCAGAAAATTTGGCTGCAAATTCGGCTGCATTAGGCCCGGGATGTGGCGATCCGCCCCAGCGACCTGAAAGGACAGTCTTGGTGATCGATTGAACTTCAGCATCGCCAAATACCGGCCAGCGGGGGTAGGGCTCCGTCCGAATAGGTTCACCACCCAGAATAGCTAATTCAGGCATTTACACGCTCCTTTGAGGTGATAATTTTGAAGTCCACAAAAATTTTAACATGGAATGAGTTGGTGTCAATGGAAATGGGTGTAGTAATGACTTAAGTCAGTTTAAAGTTAGGCTCTTCAACATTCATCAGTACAGATAATGAGGTGATTAACGTATCCCGAATCTCCGCCGGGTTGATTCCAGCGGTTTCAGCAGCCAACAAGGCAGAACCCACGACGGGGGGTACGCTTAATTGCACCAGGTGAGCCTGGGATGCAAAGGACTGGATGACTTGTCTAAAAGGCTCAATATACATCTCTCCCGCTTTGAAAATACTTCCAATGAGCACCACATCAAAGGCTTGCTTTTGCAGACCTAATTGTTGGATGACCGCATTCACATTCTGCGCCAATTCCTGGGCAGAAGTGATGACAATCTCACGTGCTACACGGTCTCCTTCTTGTGCAATACGAAAGATGTCCTTAGCAAATGTTGACGGCAGGTCGATGCGCTCCATAGCTAACCCCTCGATGAGCGCAAATTCAGTCTCTACCCTGGTAAGTTCTATCAAGGCCTGAGTCAGGCGTGTTTGAGGACCGCGCAGCGTCCAGGCGTGAGTGACGGCCACCTGGGCCAGCCAGACCATTTCACCACCGCCGCCAATTTCGCCAAACCAGGCGCTATTTCCCGTAATGCGTCCGATGCGCCCTTTTTGATCCAGCCCACGAATGTTGTTACCCGCGCCAGCGTCAACCGCGATCCCCCATCCTTCCTTGGCGCCGGCGAACAACCCAATCACAGCATCGTTTACAAATCGATACGGGCAATTGATGCCCAAAGCTTCAATTGCCTGGACCATCAGAGGTTCTTCAGAAGGCCAATCGTACCCAGCGATGCCAAAACCCATTGCAAGAATTTGCTCTGACTCAATATGTGCATTGTCGCAGGCGTTTTGGACTGCGGCCTGCATGGCATATATGAATCCGTCCAGACCGACCACCTCATAATTCCCGCATCCTGCTTCTCCTAAGCCAAGGGCGTTACCCCTGGCATCCGCAATCAGGGCATGGGTTTTGCTCGATCCCACGTCTACACCTAGTAAAAATCGCTGCTGTGCATTGATATTCGTCAAAGTATGCCTCCACACAGGTGAAAATCAGTCAAAGAACTGTGGCAAATAATCCCGGTTGCTCTCCAGCATATCCTCCAGCACGCTGTAGACCTGGTCAGCGGGTGGGCCCAGCGGATGTGCCAGCAAAGCCTGATAAGCCGCATTACGATCACCGGTGACGGCTGCTTCCACCGCCAGCACTTCAAAAGCCTTGACCTGGGCGACCAGTCCCGCGCATACTGGCGGCAGGGGCGGTGTTGGCAGGGGCTGTATGCCCTGCGCGGATACAGAGCAGGGCATTTCTAAGACCCAATCTGGATCCCAGCCTGGCACAGCACCAAGGTGGCGAACGTTCAACACCTGGGTTTGGCCAAGGTCATTGTAGTGGGCATTTAGCAACTGCGTGGCTACCGTTGAGTAGTAAGCGCCGCCGCGCTTCATCATGTCCTCAGGAAGTTGTGTCCGGTCCTGTTCCTGATATTGTTTTAGCAGGTCGGTTTCAATCTCGATCACCTCGTCAGCCCTGGACGGTGGCCATCCCTCCTGCGTTTTAAGTAGCTCATTCGTGTAGTAATAATATCGCAAGTAGTAATTGGGGAGCATGCCAAGGCTTTGCAGGGTATGGACATCAAATAATGGTTCTGCTTCTGCTGCCATTTGATCGATCAAAGCTGCCATAACCTGAGGCCAGTATTCTTTTCCATCGACCTTTAGCCCGAAAAACCAGCTCAGGTGGTTCAGGCCCAGGCATCGGATTTGAGCATCTTCAGGAAGGATTGGTGAACCCAACTGCGTGTTAAGTTGGTCAATCATTTCCATTTTTGTGGTGATGGAGACATTACACACCCCAACGGATTGAATCGAGGGCGCATGCCGCCAGAGGGCTTCAGTGACCAATCCGGCTGGGTTGGTGAAATTTACCAGCAGCGCATTGGGTGCCAATTGCTGCATGTCTTTTGCCACACCCAGGATCACTGGTATTGTTCGTAGGGCATTGGCCATACCCCCTATGCCCGTGGTTTCCTGCCCGATCAAACCATGCCGTTTTCCAAGGTATTCATCCCCCCGGCGGGCTGCCATCTGGCCGACCCGGATTTGGGTGATGACATATGAGGTATCTTTAAGGGCTGCGCGGCGGTCGGTTGTAAGGAAGATTTTGAAGCGGGCGTGATGAGCAGACGCGATTCTGTGAATAAAACCGCCCACGACTGCCAAGCGGTTTTCATCAACATCCATCAGCCACAGTTCGTCAAGCGGGAATTCATCCTGCCTCTCCAAAAAACCTCGCAGTAATTCTGGTGTATAGGTCGACCCACCACCAATCACAGTTACTTTTAGCATCACTTCTTCGCTTTCTTAATTGGTTTAATTCTTCTGAGATTGTACCTGGTAAGGTAATTATTCACAAACCTCTCAAGTCCAATTATAAAGGTTTTGTCCATATTTAACCTAATGAGCGCATATTTTTGCCAAAGACTTTTATGGTATATGGTAGATTTTGGTAAAATTGCTTACAACGAAATTATTATTCAAAAGGATTATTTACATGCTCGTTCATTGCATTGATTG
>JBLRWR010000165.1:0-4221 GCA_047921135.1 Candidatus Brevefilum sp. | reverse complement strand
GTCCAGCTGTAATCGCTCCGTATGTGGGTAATCCGACAGTAACTCGATCGCCCGGTCGAGGAAGCCAATTTTTTCAGCGCTCACCTGTCCGTTATGCCGGTAATGCAGGTCATGCACCTGAGTCCGGGTCATCCTGGGGGCTTGACCTGCACCATCGGTCTCTGCCGACAGCTCCTGCTCGTGCAGCAGGGCAAAGCTGCCGTCAGCCAGGGGCAGCACATCAATTTCCACCGCGACTGCACCCGTTTTCAGGCAATTTTCCAGTGCCGACAGCGAACCCGCCGGTGCATCATGGTCGTTTTTCGCCGCATGATGGATCAGCGTGAGGGGTTGGGCTTGTTTTTTTAAAGAATTTGGGGGCATCAGCGCTCCAGCCTGTGGACCAGTGGTTAAGACCCTATTTTAACGGCAAATTAGGAAATTGTAAAAGCAGACTTATTTAGATCTCAAACAACGCACCCAGCAGCTTGGGAGCAGCGTTTTTTGGGTATAATTGAAGGTTAGTAACGATCCGATTGGGTATGTTCTCTTCAGTTTGGGGACGACCATAATAATAAACACAAGGAGAAATAATGATTGTAACAACCAAGAAATTATTCGAAGCAGCTTATGGAAAATTTGCCATTGGCGCCTACAACATCAACAACCTTGAGCAAACCGTCGGCCTGTTCCGCGGCAGCCTGCGCTCACAGGCGCCGTTCATCATCCAAATCAGTAAAGGCGCACGCTCCTACACCGACAAGGTCCTGCTGGAAGGCCTGATCCGCAGTGCCGATCAGGTCTTCCCGGAGGCCATCTTTGCCGTCCATCTGGACCATGGCGACGAAGAAGCCGCCATGGACTGCATCGAATCGGGCTTTTACAGCTCGGTGATGATCGATGCCAGCCACGAGGATTTTGAGACCAACATTGCCATCACCAAGCGCGTGGCGGATGCAGCCCATGCCAGGGGCATCGTGGTCGAGGCTGAATTGGGCCAATTAGGCGGCGTGGAAGAGCACGTCCAGGTGGACGAAGCCGACGCCAAGCTGACCGACCCCAAGCAGGCCAAGGAATTTGTGGAGCGCTCCGGCTGTGACTCCCTGGCAGTCGCCATCGGCACCAGCCACGGTGCGTTCAAGTTCTCCGGTTCCCAATCGTTGCACTTTGACGTGTTAGCACAGATCCAGAAAGAGCTGCCCGGCTTCCCGCTGGTGATGCACGGCTCCAGCTCGGTGCCCCAGGATGAGGTCGCCCGCATCAACGCGGCCGGCGGCAAGCTGGAAGGCGCCAAGGGCGTCGACGCCAACCAGTTCAAACGTGCTGCAGAGCTGGGCGTGACCAAGATCAACATCGATACCGACGGCCGCCTGGTGTGGACGCGCGTCCACCGCGAGTTTTTCCGTGACAAACCCGAAGGATTTGACCTGCGCAAGCCCGGCGAAATCTTCATGGAAGAATACGCCAAGTTCATCGCCGAGAAGAACGTCTACCTCGGCAGCGATGGCCAGCTCGAGAAGGTGCGAGCCCTGTTAGCACAATAGGAGCACTGATGAAACCAGTTGAAATTCGCCCAGGGGTGTTCTGGGTTGGTGTGAATGACCGCGTCACCGACCTGTTTGAAGGCTTGTGGCCAATCAGCCGTGAGGGGATTTCGTATAATGCGTACCTGATCAAGGACGAAAAAACCGCCCTGATCGACCTCTCCAAGGAGATGCTCAGCGACGATTACCTCGCCCAGCTGGAAGAAGTTGTTGACCTGGCCGGCCTGGATTATGTGATCATCAACCATATGGAACCCGATCACAGCGGCGCGCTGCAGCGGATTTTGGAATTTGCGCCTAACGCCCACATCCTGGGCATGCCCAAGACCGTACGCATGCTGGATGATTTTTACGGCTTAACCGAAAATATCTCCCAACTGGCCACCGGCGAAGAGCTCTCCCTTGGAAAATACACCCTGCGCTTCGTCTACACGCCCTTCGTCCACTGGCCAGAAACGATGATGACCTACCTGGTCGAGGAGCAGATCCTGTTCCCCTGCGACGGCTTTGGCGGCTATGGCGCCCTGAACGGCGGAATTTTTGACGACGACTATGCCGACCTGGCGGACTTCGAGGCGGAAGCATTGCGCTATTTCACCAACATCGTGGCGGCCTTCAGCAAATCAGTGCTGAGCGCCCTGGGGAAGTTTGCCGAGATGCCCATCAAAATCGTTGCCCCCTCCCACGGGCTGATCTGGCGGGCTAACCCCGGCCGTATCCTCGAGCTGTACCGCACCTGGTCGGAATATTACCGCCAGCCGGCGGAGGTGGGCATCACTGTCCTGTTCGGCACCATGTACCGCAATACTGAACGCGCCCTCAACGCCGCCCTGGAGGGGATCGCAGCAGAAGGCGTACCGGTCAGCGTGCATGACGTGCGCAAGACCCATGTCAGCTACATCCTCCCCGACCTGTGGACCCAGCGCGGCGTGCTGGTGGCGGCCCCCACCTATGAGGGCAAGCTGTTCCCGCCTGCCATGGACGTGCTGATGATGGCCGACCGCAAGCGAGTGACCCATAAGATCGCCGCGTACCTGGGCAGCTATGCCTGGGGCGGCGGCGGGCAGGCCGATTTTGAGCGAATGGCCGAGAAAATGAACTGGCAGGTGCCCCAGGGCTTCGGCTTTTTGGGCGGCCCCCAGGATGCCGACCTCAGCCGGGCGCACGAGATGGGCGTCCAGCTGGCCCGGGCCGTCAAATCGGACCAGTAGTGCCCCAATAAATATTTAATGGTTGAAACAGTAGGGGCGACGCATGCGTCGCCCCTACTTATTTATATTAATGGATATTATAATATTGAAATATATTCATCTTACACTTTTAGATATTCGTTCCTTAATCAATTTTCAACACCCTCAACCAAACCTTTGGGCGTTATGGCAGAATCGGCTATAATGGGTGTATTAAATTAAAATTGATCAAAACGTAGGGGCAACCCTGCCTTAGCACCCCGAATGGGGGCAGTGATTGCCTTACGTAGCACGCTTTGAGCTGGGCAGACACGGAGGTCTGCCCCTACACAACACACTGAATTATTAACCATCACATTTATCATCGAAATTATCCTTTGGAGAAACCATGTCTGAAGAGAACACGTCCACCCGCTCGAACTTCATCACTGACATTATCGATGAACACCTGGAAAATGGCCGCTTCACGCGCGTCCACACCCGCTTTCCGCCGGAGCCCAACGGCTACCTGCACATCGGGCATGCCAAGTCGATCTGCCTTAATTTTGGCATCGCCCAGGATTACGGCGGGCTGACCAACCTGCGCTTTGACGACACCAACCCGGTCACCGAGGATGTGGAATACGTCGAATCGATCCAGGAGGATATCCGCTGGCTGGGCTTCGACTGGGACGACCGCCTGTACTTCGCCTCGGATTACTTCGGCAAGCTGTATGAATATGCCCTGCAGCTAATTCAAAAGGGTAAAGCCTACGTGTGCGACCTGAACGCTGAGGAATTGCGCACCTACCGCGGTACCCTGACCGAGCCCGGCGTGAACAGCCCCTACCGCGACCGTTCGGTGGAAGAAAACCTGGACCTGTTTCAGCGCATGCAGGCGGGCGAGTTCCCGGATGGCTCGCGCACCCTGCGCGCCAAGATCGACATGGCCTCCCCCAACCTGAACCTGCGCGACCCCGTCCTGTACCGCATCCTGCATGCCCACCACCACCGCACCGGCGACGAATGGTGCATCTACCCCATGTACGACTACGCCCATGCCCTCTCAGATTCGATCGAGGGCATCACCCATTCGATCTGCACACTGGAATTTGAAGACCACCGCACCCTGTACGACTGGACCCTCAACGAGCTGGGGGTGTTCCACTCGCAGCAGATCGAGTTCGCCCGCCTGAACCTGACCTACACCGTGATGAGCAAGCGCCGCCTGCTGCAGCTGGTGCGGGAAGGCCACGTTTCCGGCTGGGACGACCCGCGCATGCCGACCCTGTCGGGAATGCGCCGGCGGGGCTACACCCCCGAGGCAATCCGCGCCTTTGCGGACCTGATCGGCGTCTCGAAAGCCAACAGCATCGTCGATATGGAGCTGCTGGAGCACGTCCTGCGCGATGACCTGAATACCCGCGCCCGCCGGGTGATGGCCGTCGTCGAGCCGCACAAGGTGATCATCGACAACTACCCGGATGACGGTGAGGAAACCTTTGACGTGCCCTACTTCCCCTTTGACC
>JBLRWR010000164.1:0-4232 GCA_047921135.1 Candidatus Brevefilum sp. | reverse complement strand
GCCTCAAGACCGACTAACACATTCTGTTCGAGACTCTGCAGTCTGGATATGAGTTCTCCAAATCCTGCTGCTGTGTTGGTAATTGTTAGCGGTTTGCCTATTGGATTCCCGTCATCACTTAGCATGACCGCATCATGCTTATTCTTAGCAATATCAATCCCACAGTAATACATCAGTTCACCTCCGTGTGATAAGATTCTAGAAGTGAGGTGACCTCAGGACTCTACGAGACTCTCTGCCTTGTTAGTTATGCGCAGCCGAACCTGCAACCTGCTTATTCGAGACCTCTCGTAGAGCTGAGGCAACATTCTAATTCACGAGGCTTGCCCTCAAGGTATGAGACGTCGACCTCAGCTTCTACGATCGATTGTAATCCAGCTTAACTCTGGTTTACTGACATATTTATACAAGGTATTGGGAATTAGGAATTTGGGATTAGTGTAGTGCTGTAGTGCGGTCGAAGTACTATCACACCGCACGTTAACCAAAATCACTAGCTAACACCTATTACCTATTACCTGATTCCTATTACCTGATACCTGATACCTATTACCTGATTCCTAATACCTGATACCTATTACCTGATACCTATTACCCACTACCCCCTCACCCAATTCTGCACCAACCAGAAGGCACCCTGCAAAAATTCCCAGATCAAGGCCAACAGGTTATTGAAGATGATCCCCATCCGGTTGGCAAAGCTCTCCAGGGATAAATCCAGGCGGAAGATCTCATCTTTATGCATCTCAACCTCAGCCAACACGCTCAGATAGAGGCTCTTGGCCGCCTTCACATGCACCTGTTCAAGATCATCGTTCAGGGGTTGAAACGACCAGTAAAAGCCATCGGCCAGCTGGTCATCTTGCGGCGTGGCCAGGGTCATTGCCCGACCCTGATCGTTCGAAACCACCGCCCCGACAATAGGGTCGCCAGAATGTTTATCGGTGATGAAACCAGCCAGCACGCCCCCCTTAACGAGGACACAGGTATGGCTGCCCACCTGGACGTTATCCACCTGCCACCACCAATCGGCATTGGCCCGGTGATAGCGGAATCGCACCCGGACTTCTGGCTGGTGGGCGGCCAATTCGCTGATGTCGATCGACATGCGCTCAGGGCCGCGGGCATTCTCAGTTTGACGCAGCACCGTTTGCCATTCGCCCCCGGAAATGGAAACATCGACATCGGCAACCTCATCCTCATTGCCGGCATAATAGAAGAAATCCTGCACAAAGGAGATCAATACCTGTGCATCATCGGAAAAATCCATGCTCGGTGAGACCAGCGAAGTATCCACATCCACCGGGCCAGGATAATCGGAATCCACGATGGCAAATCCACCCGAACCGCCGGTTAAATTCCCGCGTTCAGACGGATTGTCGAACGCCCAGGTCACGCCGGTATCGGCATGATCCCAAACCTCCCATCCCGATGGCAGCGTTTCTCCATCAAAGGATTGGGTCAGGGTGTTGACCAATGTATACCCGGGAGCTTCACAACCATCAGCGATCTCCAGCGCATGCGTCAACGGCGCAGAGTCCTGCCCATAGCTGATGCCGGCTTCCAGTTTGGTTTGGTAACCCGGGATCATGGCAGTCACGTTCAGGTCATAGACCACATCGTCATACACATTCACCTCGTATGTCCCATCAAAGGGATTCGTGAAGACCCCCGCCTGATGCCCCTCAGCCGCAATCGTGACCCGGGCATACAGCGGGTAGCCGTGCCCGCCCCCGTCGATGACCGCACCCGTCAGGGTAACAAAATTTGCTTTAGGCAGCAGGTTGAAGTGTGTGATGGTTGTTTCACCGGCCGCTTCAACCAGCACATCCGAGATAGTTACGGGGTGAAAACCGTAAGCTGATGCCGTCAGGGTATAACTCGCCCCGCTGTTGACAAATAAGCGATAAAATCCATCCGCATCGCTCGTTGTGGTGCTGACCGATGCCGGATTGACCAGCGAGACAGCCTCAATCGCCACGCCCTCAATCGGCGATTGGTCTACCTTCTGCAACACATACCCCTCCAGGTAACCGCCTGCACAATTTGTCCGGGCAGCGTTTACCGCTGCTAAGGCATCAATCTCACCCCAACCAGTGGCATGGTTGGGCACCAGTTCAGGCCCCTCATCTCCCTGGCCAGTGTCGTAGGAAATCGGGCGGGCGCTTTCCAGAATCAGGGATTCGGTCGTCACATAATCCCCAAATAGGCAATCTGCTGAACCCCACATCAAAGCCACCAACCCGGCCGCATGCGGTGCGGACATCGACGTTCCACTCCAGGCGGCATACGCGGCGTCGTCCGCGGCCACCGCAGAGCGGATATTTACGCCCGGTGCCACCACCTGGGGCTTGATGGTTGGGTAACCCTGGGGGTTGAGGGTGTCAGGGCTGTCCGTCGGCCCCCAGTTGGAATGCGGCGCATATTGCCCATCATCCAACCCGGTTGAGCCGACCGAGGTCACGTTGTACGCTCGGGCTGGGTTGCCCACCGTATTCAGCCCGGGCGGGGAGGCATAGCCGCAATTGCCGCTGTTGCCGTTGGCAAACACCGGGTAGATCCCTGCGGCCAGCCAGGCATCGATCACGCCCTGGTACCAGGCGTTATAGGCTCGTCCGCAATCTCCCCAGGAGTTATTGATCACCTGCGGGCGCAGGTTCGGGTTGGGGTTTTCGCCGCTCAAATTCGTCGGCGCTGCCAGGAACTGGCCGCACTTGATCAGGTCATGCCCCCAGGCTCGCCCGGTTTCGCTGATGGCTTTACACGCCACCCAATCTGCGCCGGGCGCCACGCCGATCTCCGCGCCGGGCGCGGTTGATCCGGTCATAATCCCGGTCACATGGCTGCCGTGACCGTGGTCGTCATAGGGTTCGTCCTGCTGGTTGACCGCATCCCACCACTGATAGTGATGGCTGAAGTCCCCTTCGCCCAGGTTACCGCGGTAGGACCCGACCAATGCTTCATGGGTGTAGCGCGCACCGGTATCGATCGCGCCCACGACCATGCCTGCACCCGTCTCGCCCAGCAACCAGGCTTCATCCGCCTTAATCTGGATTAAGTTGCTTGAAACGCTCGTCATGGTTTCCGGCACAGCCTCATCTTCCACAGCAATGGGGTCATCTTCCAGGAAAACTTGGGGGATCGATTGCAAGGACTCAATTTCTCGGTAGTTCAACAGCCCGGTCAGCGTCTCCGCCGTGGAGGATTGAACCGCAATCACATTTTGAATCCAAAAGGCCTCGTAGGGGGCGCCCTGCGTGTCAAGAAACTCGCGTACATCAGCCTGGGATGCTTCAGTAAACGCCGTCAGCGTTTCATATACGTACCACCCGCGCGCCTCCCAGGTCTTCTCATACGCCGCGCTCAGATCGGCCTGCTCTTCAAAGTAAATCAAGAAATCAAGTGGTTCATCCGTTTTGGACTTGGCCAGCAGGGCCGGGTCAACCCAGGGGATGTCCTGGTTCCCTTCCTCGGCTTTGACCGCCATATAGGTGTTTCCCCACAGCGTCGTCGCGATCAGCGCGATCAAGAACAAAATCCCTAACCGTACAGCCAGTTTATGTTTCATAACCACTTCCGTTCTTTATCAATCAAACCAGCCCAACTGCTGGCAATCCCATACCGATACGATCATAAAGAGCAAGATTCGTACCATCCCCACCAGGACAGTCCCGAGCGCTTTCCTGCTATAATTCAGTCAAAACCCAAAGGCAAAAACCATGTCCCTCAGAGCTTACCTCCACACCCTCCAACAAACCGGTCAACTGGTCACAGCCCAAAAACCGATCTCAAAACAGCTTGCAGTGGCCGGCTTATTAAAAGCGCTGGAGCCTGCACCCGTCCTGTGCAGCCAGGTCATCGAAGCGGACTTTCCCGTGCTGGGAAACCTGCTGTGCAGCAAGGACGCCTTTGCCGCCTACCTGGGCATCCCCGTGCAGGCGATCATCCCCACCATGATGGCGGCCATCGACGCGCCCACAGCCCCCCACCTGGTGACCCGCGCCCCCTGCCAGGAGGTGATCCGCGCCCAGCCCGACCTGGATGACCTGCCGATCTTGTTCCATTGCGAGGGCGACGGCGGCAACTACATCAGCTCGGGCGTGATGATCGCCGGCCATCCCCGCTACGGCCAGAACATGGACTTTCACCGCTGTATGCAGTTCTCAAAGTCGGAAATGGGCGTGCGGGTGGTGAAAGGCCGTAATTTTGATGCCTTTCTTGAGGACCTGGGC
>JBLRWR010000163.1:0-4260 GCA_047921135.1 Candidatus Brevefilum sp. | reverse complement strand
GTTGCCGGTTGGCCTGCGACAGTCCAGGTCCCAGCGCTGGAGACCCTGATCTCGCCATCGTCGCCATGCCGGACGACCGCTTTAGCAAAGAATATTGACGCGATAGGCGACCGGAAACGGTTTGCCGTACATACGAATAAAACAGATGCCATTATTAACAAAACCCCTTTTCATTGTTGGATTTTCGACTATTCTCTAGGAATAAGGACCCACTCGCCTGGCTGAAGAATGCGATTGGGATCGAAATCATTATAGAAGTTAATGTCTTCTGGATCAACACCTAGCTGCCTTGCGAACAGCTCCACGGTGAGCCCGCCTGTCTCCATTTGGATTGGTTGGAATGCTGGTAAACCCGTCGCGTCGGTGACATCCAGTGGGATCACAATCAGCCAATCAATAAAAAGGACAGTTGGCATAGCATAGTTGACAGCGCGGATTGCAGCTTCGGATGTGTTGTACCGGCTGGCATATTGCCCCATAGCTTCCCCTTCTTGCACACGATGAATGATGAACTTGAGCTCTCTGCCGATAGGGGTATTTAGATTCATAACTGGCGGCCTTCTTGTGCGCGTTGGGGAGGGCGTGGGTTCGGGGGTGTTGGTGACCGTTGGGGTCACCGTAATGGTTTGTGTTGCAGTTGGTAACAAATCCAGGGTGGGAGAAGGTGATAAAGTAGGTGGCAGGGCTTGTCGGGTCTGCTGCCAGGCTGGCACCAACAGGCGATTCACCTGGTTAGAGAGCATATCTCGGAAAATGATCGCCAGAACGACGGCAGTAACGAGGATGACCAGTAAAAGAACCCGCCGGATGGTATTTGTTTGAAGCTTAAGCACATTTCTGGGCTGACGGATGTTCTTCGGAAGACCGACACCGGGTGGGCTCTTGTATACTGGACAATTGATATGTTGAAGTGTCAGGCAGGTGGTGCGTTGATATTCCAGTTCTGGAGTAGGTCGCCTTCTGGCATGATAGCAGATATTCCCTTTGGAGGGGAATGAAAAACTGGTCGTTGGGTCGTTTCTAAGACCCAGATGGGGGCAAAATGGTTGATTAGGGTTATCCATAATAATTTACAGTGTATTGGGCAATGATTATCAAAGCATTCCGAAACGACATGGGATTTCTCACACTTGCCCATCCTTGCCATGGTAAGGGCATGGTATCCCCATAAGGTGAAATTTTTGCTTGGTTACTGCGTTCATAAATGTCATCAACTATTAATATACCATTAAATAGATTTTATTACGAAAATTAATGAGCAAAATCTACTTTTTAATATTGCACTGTAGGAGCGCTTATTCCTTTGGAACTATAAGCCACTCACCCTTGTGCAGAATGTGTTCAGCGTCTAAATTGTTGTAGAACATCATGTCAGTCAAAGATGAAGAGAGATGTTGCGCCAGCTCTGGCAAGGGAATGAACTCCTCTTCAACCTGGTGGGCTGCAAACAGGGGTAAATCACTGACATCAGTGAAATTAAAGGGGATGATGACGATCCAGTTTGTCCATAGCGGAACAATCAGGTTGTGATTGACGGACGTAATTGCTTCGACGGAGGTATTGTACTGGTTGGCGAAGATTTGTAAGGTTTCTCCCTCTGCCACGCGGTGAATGATGAATTGGATTTCACCCCCGATGGGGGTGCCTAATGCGAGCAGAGGATCTTCTCTGGTTGGTGTGGATGGAGCTTGTGTCTCGGTGGGCGGTAATTCTATTTCCAGCGGCGTGTTTGTGATTGCTTTAACCGTCTCAACCACTGGAGAGGAGATAGGCGGCACAAAGACCAGGTCTGTGGTGAGCGGCGTGGATTCCTGGTTTGATTGGGCAGGCCAGAGGTTGCTGTAACGAATGATGACGCCCGTGGCCGTTAACAATACAAGCGTCATTGCGATAATAATCAAGACACGGCTTCCTTTTGACAACCGGCGAGTTTTGAGTGCCATCTCTTTGGGCATTTTCGCACCAGTAGCCGTTGTCAAAAGAGGGCAGTTGATATAGCCTTCGTTGAGGCAATAAGTGCGCTGGTGTGTGATGTTAGGCGTTGTGGCAGGTTTGACGTGGTTACAGACGTTCAACAGAGAGGGAAAGGCTGAAAACGTTACGGGATCATCCCTGAGACCCAGCTCAGGGCAGTTGTTTTGTAGCTTGTTCTGATGATCTGGGAAGTTTGCTTGCATTTAGCGTATCACCACAACGGACAGCTCATTGTTAATGGATTCTTCTACCGAGCTGGGTTTTACTTGGTATCGGATTTAACATCTTCCAGGGGAACTATGCTGTGTTCACTATAATCATTGACATAATACTTTTCGTTCCCAGCAACACTGGGCGAATAGTACTCAAAACCGCCATAATAATAACCACGGTTATGCGGTATGCGGTTCATCACCACACCGATGATGTTCCCACCAACCCGCTCAAATTCTTCCAGGGGAGTCTTGGCAATTATTGCACGCGTCTTCCCCGGCCGGATGACATAGAGAACCCCATCAGCCCTGGCGGCAAGGATTTGCGCGTCGGTGACAATCGCAGGAGGTGTATCGATCACAATCACATCATACTGATTTTTAAGTTCGTTGAGGATCTTGGCCATCTTTGCGCTGCCTAACAATTCGGCTGGGTTAGGGGGCAAGCTCCCGGAGGTGATGACGCTCAGGAAAGGGATCTCGGTTGAGACTTGAATGACGTCGGAGATTTCCAGCTTTCCGCGAATCAGGTCAGACAGCCCGACCCGATTTGAGATCATCAAGCGCTTATGGACATTGGGCTGGCGCAAGTCAGCATCCAGTAAAAGCACTTTCTTGCTGCTGCCCGCAAGAATGACGGCCAGGTTAGAGGCAATCGTGGTTTTACCCTCTTCTGAACCAGCACTGGTGACGATCAGGGTTTGCAATTTGCGATCGACGCTAAAAAATTCAAGGCTGGTCCGCATCGACCGAAAGGCTTCTGAGATGGGTGACCTGGGCTGGTCGGCAACAAAGACGCCTTTGGTGGGGGATTTGCTTTTTTTCCGACTGCTATCCATATCTGCCACCAAACCGATGACGGGTACACCTAGAATTTCTTTAACATCTTCAGGGGTCTTGATGGTATCGTCCAGGTATTCCACCAGGAAGGCTATGCCGCCCATGATCAGCAATCCCACCGCACCGTAAAGCGCGGCATCCTGCATGGGACGCGGCGAAATCGGATTACGCGGGACGCGGGCAGGTTCGACCTGGATCACATTAGGGGCATTTTGGGCGCGGGTCAGGTTCAGAGCTTCCAGGCTGCTGATGCTGTTGATGTAAATTTGCTGGTATAAGTTCAGATTGGTCTGCAGTTGCGATAGCTCTATGGAGCTGCTGGGGGATCCATCCGGGGCACGTCCCAACACCGTCAGGTTGGTGAAAATTTGCTGATAGAGGGCCAGTACCGGGGTGAGCTGGTTCAATTGTGCCCTGAGTTCAGCCAATTTTGCCCGATTGGCCTCATGTTGAGCGAGTTGTTCGTCTGAGGCAAATATGGGGTTGAACTCGTTAATTCTGGACTCTAATTCGCTGATTTCCGTATCCAGCGTAATGACCTGGTCCTGCAGGGTTTCAATTTCTCCTTCAACCTGGGTGAGCTGCTCCTGAACAGAAGCAGAGGAAAGCTGATCAATTTGCTGCTGGTAGAACTCAATTTGCTCCAGGGCTTGATCGGCGCGCTGCTGCATGTTGCGTTCTGTGGTCTCATAACGCACGGATTGCAGCTGTTCGTTCTGATCGATGAGCACCTTGACCAACACATTGGCAACCTCTGCCGCTTTGATGGGGTCAGAATGGGTGACGGTCAGGCGCATGAATTGGGTCTCGCCAATCTGGGCAGCATTGGCCGAGATGCCATGCGCTGAGTAACCCAGCTCTTGCGAGGCCTGGTCGATGAGCGCATCGGTGGAGAGCAGCTGGGTGTAGGTTTGGATCAGCTGTTGATAGTCGATGTAAGCATAGTAGTCATACCCGGTGGTGGCCGCCCGCAGAATTACAAAGCGCGTGGTGGCCTGGTACATGGGCGTTTCCTGGTTGCTGATGTAGTACCCCACGCCAGCCGCGACAAGGGTTCCCAAGACAAGAAGCCAGATCCAGCGTTTGGCGATATTTATGATTTTACGAATTTCCATTAAGCGTTCTCCAAGCTATGACCAGAACGGTTGACAAACAAATCGGGTACAGGTTTACCGATCGAAGTATTTCTCGATATTTTAATCCAATTATAATTTCCCAATCAATCAGTCCTTAA
>JBLRWR010000162.1:0-4284 GCA_047921135.1 Candidatus Brevefilum sp. | reverse complement strand
ACGCTGATGATCCTCCGCCAACCGGTCGACCATCTCCTCCAGGGCCACGATCCCGGCGGCGGCCAGTACCCCAGCCTGGCGCATTCCGCCTCCCAATTGCTTGCGCAAGCGGTGCGCTTTGAAGATAAATGTTTGGCTGCCACATAAAACCGATCCTACAGGTGCACACAGGCCTTTACTTAAGCAAAATGTGACCGAATCCACCATGTCAACCAGCGCAGTCACCGGTAAGCCCTGGTCAACGGCTGCGTTGAAAACCCTGGCGCCATCCAGATGGATCGCCAGACCATTATCCCTAGCAGTTTGGGCTGCCTCCACCATATAATCACGCGAAAGTGACACACCACCGCAGCGATTGTGGGTATTTTCAAGAATTAACAGCCTTGAACGTGGAAAGTGCGCATCATCTGCCCGTATTGCATGCTGGATATCATCGATTAGCAAAGTACCATCGGCCTGATTGGGCACGGTAAAGGGATGCACGCCGCCCAGGGCTGAAATCCCACCAGCCTCATACAGGTAGGTATGCGCCAAATTCCCCATAATGACCTCATCGCCACGCCCGCAGTGGGCCAGCACGGCAATCAGGTTACCCATTGTGCCCGATGGCACAAATAAGGCTGCCTCTTTGCCCATGCGCTCCGCTGCCAGGGCTTGTAACCGGTTTACCGTCGGGTCCTCGCCGTAGACATCGTCTCCCAGCTGGGCGGAAGACATTGCTTGCCGCATTTTTTCAGTCGGTAAGGTCACCGTATCCGAACGCAGATCAATCCAACCCATCATAGCCGCTCCTCTTGATGTTCCAATGTTGAAAGTACCTGTTGCAATTCATCCGGCAAGGGAGCCTCAAAACTGCGCGGATTGCGTTCCCCAGGCAGCCTGAGGGTTAACGACTTGGCATGTAAGAAAACTCTTTCCATTGGTACGCTAGGATTCCGCCGCCCATAGAGGGTGTCTCCGACCACCGGCACACCCAGGTAGCCCAGGTGGACCCGAATTTGGTGTGTGCGCCCCGTAATGGGATGCACTTCCAGGAGAGCATGATTGGCATAACGCTGCACCTGATAATATTCACTCACCGCAAGCTTACCCTGGCCGCGCAGTCCAACAGCCATGCGTGTGCGCACACGACTATCGCGCTCAACCGGTGCTTCAATGCGGCCGGTTGGTGTCGGAGGATGGCCGTCCACCAGGGCCAGATAGGTCTTACGAACCTCACGTGATTTAAACAGCTTGACCAACCAGCGGTAAGCCTTATCGGTTTTAGCAAATACCATCACCCCTGAAGTATCCTTATCTAACCGATGAACCACCCCCGGACGATCCGCCTCACCCACCTCACGAATGGGCGGAAAATAGGCCAGCAAAGCGTTTACCAGCGTGCCAGTTTGGTTTCCCGCACCGGGATGGACCACTCGTCCCGCCGGTTTGTCAATGACGATGACATGCTCATTTTCGAACACAATTTCCAAAGGGATCTTTTCAGGGACCAAACCATCTTCCTGTTCAATCACAACATCAATCTCTAACGAGCTACCCGGTTTGGCCTTGGCTCCTGCTTTATTCACCGGGAATCCATCAAGGGTTACATGGCCAGTTTCTATCAATCGTTTAATTTGCGAACGGGATACCTGCGGCAGTTGGTCAGACAGGTACTTATCCACCCGCACCTCTGTCTCATCCTCGATCGTGAATTGATAATGGATCTGTTTCATGATTGGCCGTCTGATGATAAGTCTTGCAAGTCTTGCTGAGCAGGTTCTGGATCTTGTCCGGCGGCTTTCTCCTTGCGCTCCAGCACCCACAAAAACACCAGCAAGATGGCAACCCCTACAGTAATGCTGGCATCAGCAATGTTAAACACCGGGAATGCGCCCACTGCAATAAAATCCGTCACCGGGCCAAATTGAATCCGGTCAATTAGGTTTCCAAGCGCACCGCCCATCTGCATGGCCAGTGCTATGCGCATCACCAGGTATTCCTGTGGAATCTTTGGATAATACAGGATGATAAACAGGGAGACGATTATCGCCAGAACGCCAAACACAAGCCCTCCGCCTTGAAACATGCCAAAAGCTGCACCTGTATTCTGCCAGTGCACAATCCGGATAAAGGACAAAAAGCCGCTAAAAGGCGACCAACTGGCGCCAAAAGGGAGATTGGCACGCACCAATGCTTTTGTCACTTGATCCAGGGTTAAGACCACGCCAACAACTAAGGCCAATAACCCGTAGGTATTAATAGGTTTCTTCAATTTTCTCTCCTGACGCCGTCAGACCTTCTGAATGCAGATGCGCACCGATTCACCATCAAATTCATCCTGCAACAAAGGCAGGTCTTCCGGTATGACACCAGCGGTTAACTCAACCGCCAGTGTTTCTTCCTTGATGTAATCGCCAAAGGCCTGGATGGCGGCTTCCAGTTGCTCAGATGCCGTGTAATACAGTTGGATGCGATCTGCAATATCAAAATCAGCGTCTTTGCGCAGTGATTGTACCCGTCTGACAAACTCCCTCACAAGGCCTTCGTGCACCAATTCCGGTGACAATGTCGTCACCAATGCAGCCAGGTATGCCCCTTCAGAGGCGACAGCAAACCCAGTTTTAGCTTCGGCACGCACCTCCACCTCGTCTGGCGTGATCTCGAGCGTGTTGCCATCCAATTCGATCGTAATTGCCTCGCCATCGAGTAATTTACGGGCGGTTTGGTCAGCAGGCAGGTCTAAGAGAGCTTTGCGCACCAATGGGAACTGCGCCTTGAAGCGCTGGCCTAATTGTTTGGGCAGGGGATTGATACTGAAGCTGACCGCATCGCTGGCACTGCCCAACAGGCTGACCGTTTTGACGTTCAGTTCGTCCTCCAACAGGTCAGCATAATCCTCCACAACCGACTGCTCATCCAGGTTACCAACCACGAAAGCTGCTTCACCGAGCGGCTGCCGGACTTTGAGGTTCTCAGCATTGCGGGCTGCGTGCCCTAATGACGCCAATTTCATCACCGTCGCCATCTCCCGGTTCAGCTTTTCATCGATAAAAGCCGGATCGAAAGTTGGCCAGTCGGCTAAATGGATGGATTGCGGCGCATCCGGGCTAACGCTCAAAACGAGGTTGCGATAGAGCGATTCAGCCAGGAAAGGCATGGTTGGCGCCAACAAAAAGGCCAGGGTCTTTAACGCCTCGTAAAGCGTGGCGTAAGCAGCAGCTTTATCAGCATCCGATTCTGTTTTCCAGTAACGCCTGCGGGATCGCCGCAGGTACCAGTTGGAGAGCTGATCGACAAACTTTTCAATCGGCCGGGTCGCCCCGAGGACGTTATATTCCTCATAAGCTTTGGTCACATCCCTCACCAACGCATGCAACGATGACAATAACCAGCGGTCAAGGTCACTGTATTCCGGCGCCTCAACCTGATCAGGTGTCCAATGATCCAGGTTGGCATAGGTCACAAAGAAGGCATAGGTGTTCCACAAGGTCAGCGTGAAATTCCGTATTACATCGCCAACCAGGTCCTCAGAGAAGCGTCTTTCCTGCCCAGGCGGACTGGCGGTATACAGGTACCAGCGCAGGGCATCCGCACCGTGTTTGTTAATCACATCCCAAGGTTCGACCACATTACCCCGTGATTTTGACATTTTGTAGCCATCCTTGTCGAGGATCAGCCCCAGGCAGATCACATTCTTGAATGAGTGGCTATCAAAGGCAAGCGTGCTGATGGCGTGCAGCGTGTAAAACCAGCCTCTGGTTTGGTCAACGGCCTCGCAGATGAAATCGGCCGGGAATTGTTCCTGGAAGGTCTCTTTATTTTCAAAGGGGTAGTGCCACTGGGCCACCGGCATGGAGCCCGAATCAAACCACACATCGATCAGCTCTGTCACCCGGCTCATGCGCCCGTGACAGTCAGGGCATTCGAAATGGACCTGGTCCACATAAGGACGATGCAAATCCAAATCAGAAAGATCACGTCCAGCATAGGTACCCATCTCTTCGACTGAACCCACGCATACCTGGTGATGGCAGGATTCACATTCCCAGACCGGCAGGGGCGTGCCCCAATAGCGTTCACGGCCTAAAGCCCAATCGATATTGTTCTCCAACCAGTTTCCAAACCGGCCGTGTTTTATATACTCGGGGTACCAATTGATGTTTTCATTCAGTGCCACCAGGCGGTCTTTGAGCTCGCTGGTGCGGATGTACCAGGTAGAGCGTGCGTAATAGAGCAGGGGCGTATCACACCGCCAGCAGAAGGGGTAGGTATGGGTATAGGTGCCGACTGAAAGCATCAAAC
>JBLRWR010000161.1:0-4300 GCA_047921135.1 Candidatus Brevefilum sp. | reverse complement strand
CCATCGCAAGAAACTCTGTCTTAATTTCATCAGCCTGTTCAGCTATTTGGCGTGATTTCTCTGCAACATCCAGCAATTTCAGGTTATAAAGTGTGATGCTCAGCTGGTTAATTAAAACTTTTAGATTGCGGAGTTCAGTTTGGTTTATGTGTGTTTCTTGTTCGTAATAGACTATGATAACCCCGAGCCAATCCCCCATAACAGACAGAGGGAAGATAACCATAGAAATTATTTTGTGTTCACGCAGTATCTCAATCAATGGATTCGATAATCGGGGATCAGATGTGACATCAGTGATCATCAGTGTTTGACGGGGGTGAAGCAACCCCAGAAATGCAGGGTCTTCGTAAAGATCTGTCTCGCTTTCCCAGGGAGAATCTGGTTTGCCTGACTGCCAGGAAGCAGTTAACTCAACCCCTTGATTGGGACCCACCTCTGGGCTATTAAAAAATAAAAGGGCTGATCGCTGAGCAGAGCGTAATCCCTGTGCAGACATCAATATTTTAAGCACATCTGCGGGTTTACGAGCAAGGCTCATCTTATGGCTAAGCCTGAACTGCTCACGAAGTCGGTCAACGGTATCACTCAGTGCAAGTTCGACATTTTTTTGGTCAGTAATATCCTGAGCAATACAGAATAAATAGTTCCATTGCCCACTTGAATCTTGCATGATGAAGGAACGAACAAAAATCCAGCGTAATTGTCCGTCTGGGTGAAGAACACGGTAAGTCAGGTTGATTGGGGTAGAATCTTTGTGCGGTGTGGCAGCCAATACCTGAACGCGATCTTCTGGGTGAACGCTTTCGATCAGGATCGTCGGGTCGGAATAAAGATTCTCGGGATAACGTCCCCAAAGAGATTTGAAGGCTGGGCTGACATAAATAATGCGGTCGGTAGATAAATCCTGCACCCACACCACCTGTTCAATATTGTTCAAAACTTGTTTGATGAGGGCATTATCCTCAAGAACAGAATTTATTGTCAATGGCGTTTCTTCTTTATTTGTCATTGTCATCGTTCCCTGAACTGGAGTTGAGCTACCATGTTGATTTGTTTCGTTTTTTGCCGTCTGCTTTAATAAAATTCATGAAAGCCTTTATGCGCCTGATTAGTGTGGGATAATCACGCTGGCAACTTTGAAAATCATCTCAGGCGATTTTTTGAGGTGTGATGCTCACTTCAATTATACCATTTTGAGTATATTGGTAATTGTTGTGAATGATAAAGGGTGTTTGTTTGCACAAAAAGCAATGATTATAAATATGCGATGACTCACAGATTGAAATCTCAATCAAAATCTCTCCACAGCATGTCAGCCAATTTTCACACCAATCCTCAAAGAAAACGCGATTGGTCTCATGCACGATCCGAGTTTATTATTTTACCTCTTTATATATTATAATGGTAAATTCAATTTAATTTATTCAGATTCACTCAGCATTTATAGAAAACCGAGGTTGTTTTGAAACTTGATGCGCCAACAAAATTGTTTGGATTATTGCACTGATTCTTGGGTTACTGGGCATCTTAGGTGCCCTGACCGATATCCCCCTCGTGACAGAATACAATTTCTGGTTTGTCGTTGTTGGCTGGCTATTATTAATCATTGCTACAGCAGTCAAAGGGTTCTGAAATCCTGTCCACACAGGGGTTGCTTTTTCGCAACCCCTGTGTGACATAAGCATTATCCGATTTCAATTGAACAGAGGAAGCTCAACTGAGTTGATGGTTGCCTTACCACTGGTTTGGATTGTTAAAATTTACAAACACACGAAATCACACGACTCCAGAATAATCTAGATAAGCAATCACACACAGGCCAACAAAACAGACCACTGGCAATGGGTCTAGGGCACAGATCAAACCGTCCAGTTCACCCCCTGATGATGTTTACTATAAATTGTGTGTTTTAATCGACTGCCAGCAGCGGCTCCAGCGCCAGCAAATCCTTGGTGAACAGCTCCAGGTCGATCAACCCGGTTTCCGGATCGCGCCCCAACCCCGAGATAATCAGATCCAGCCGGCGGGGCAGGCTGAGGGCCAAGTCAGGGTCCGCTTTCTCAATCACGGGCAGCAAGTCCTCCAGCACGTCTTGGGTACTGGCCAAAGCGGATTGTGCGCCTTCGATATCCTCCAGGAACACCATCAGGCGGGCTGTGTTGACATCCACCAGCACCTGGTAGAACAACGCATTAGCTCTGACGGCGAATAATTCAGCTTCCAGAGAATCAATCTCATCTTGCGCAGCCTGATTAATCCGGGTCATCCGCTCGAGTTCCGCTCTGAGTTCGCCTACAGCCTGGTTGGCCTCTTCCAGCTGAGCTTGGGTGGTCTTCAGTGTGTCAGCCAGCGGCACGTAGCGCACAAAGTGATCGGTTAAGAACCCGGCCAGGAAGATCAAAGCCACAATACCAAATCCAATCAAAGCCTTGCGCAAGAATAACTGAAAACGCGTGGGAGGCTGCTTCTCACGAACTTCTTCCTGTTCTTCGACTGGTTTTGGCGCATGTTCTTCCTGTCCATCATCAGGAACGGACACATCAGATTCAAGCTGTTCCGTGGACTCCGAATTATCCTCATTAATTGGCTCGGGGGATGGGACTGGTTCGTGTGTCTCGGGTACGGGTTGTTGATCGATGGGTTGTTGGTCTGTCATCGTATGTCTCCTCTCAAAGGATGGCGTAGTAAAGTTTCACGCCGATTGAATGCAGTTCGCCTCTCACGACCTGAGACGCTTATATAATTATTATAACCCTGATCATCTTTCAAAGACCATCAGGTATCCATCCTTGCCGTAGTTCTGCAGAGTACACTGGAACCTTCCCTGTGGTGAAAAATCTTTGGGTAAATAGGAGAATTCTGAAATTTCACGGCCAAATATCCGCACATCTTCGATTATAATCTAATGGTATATCTTCAAATAAGGAGACCTGCATGCTCGCTATCCTGACCGACAGCACCTGTGACATTCCTGAAAACCTGGTTGACCACTACAACATTCACATCGTACCACAGTACATCATCTGGGGCGACGAGCAATTCCGCGACCGCCTGGAGCTTTCCCCCCACGACTTTTATCAGCGCATCCAGACAGACCCGCAAAAGCCGACCTCATCCCAGGCCACCACAGGGGACTTCCTGGCTGCGATTGACCATGCAGTTGAACAAGGCGCTGACAAAGCCCTGATCCTGACCGTCTCCAGCGCCATGAGCGGCACTTTCCAGATGGCCCAGGCCGCGGCAGAAAAAGCGCCCATCCCGGTCTCCGTGATCGACTCCAAAGGTCCCACCATGACCCTGGGCTGGCAGGCCCTGGCCGCCGCCCGCGCCCGGGATGCAGGCGCCTCGATGGGCGAAATCATCGCGGAGGTTGCCAAAGTGCGCCAGAACCTGGTCCAGGTGGTCGCCATGCAGACCATGGAATACCTCGAATACGGCGGCCGCATCGGCGATGCTGCCGTCTGGGTAGGGACGATGTTGAAGGTCAAACCGGTGGTGCGCATCAACCACGAAACCGGCCGGGTGGAACCGGCTGGCCTGGCGCGCACCCACAAAGCCATGCTGCGCATGCTGCACAAGAAATTCTTTGATGCCCTCGACACAGGCGGCGAACTTCATATCGCCGTCCTGCACGGGGATGCGCCGGAAGAAGCCCAACAGATGGCTGAGCGCATCCGGAGTGAATTCAACCCCACCGAGCTGCTGGTGAACATCACCGGGCCTGTCCTGGGCATCAACACCGGCCCGGGCGCCCTGGCCTTGTGCGGGTATGCTGCCTGAGCACTGGCCAACCCATCTAAAATAAAGCAGCCCTCCTCATGTATGGAGGGCTGTTTTCATCAATCAGCAAACTAAGGTTAACATCCCAAGCCAAAAAAAACAGATCAAATCCTGTGATTCTTATGTTATCATAAGGATATAAAAATCTGTTCCCATTTTTCATCTCATAAAGGAGGCGTCTCATGAAAAACAGGCCAAGATATCTCAATTTGGTACTGGTGTTTGTGTTTGTGTTCAGCGCGCTGGGGGTAACACCCAAGCCGGCCCAGGCTACACCCGGCTCGCTGGTCATCAGCCAGGTTTACGGCGGTGGTGGATCCACTGGTTCAACTTTCACCCACGATTTCATCGAAATTTTTAATGCTGGCGGTCAACCGATTTCTTTGAATGGCTTATCGCTTCAATATGCGAGTGCTACAGGTACCGGGCATTTTGGCGCAAGTAGCACCCAGTTGACAGTACTCCCTAATGTCATGCTTCAGCCAGGCCAATATTTTTTGGTCCAGGAAGCGGGCGGAGC
>JBLRWR010000160.1:0-4357 GCA_047921135.1 Candidatus Brevefilum sp. | reverse complement strand
CCCATCTGCGCGCTTTGGCAGTAATCTGTGTGACGATTGTCTCATGTCAAATCCTGTACCTCGGGGTATCATTTGTCTGACAATTAATTTCTGGAAGTACCTATGACTGTTAACCCACCGATCACCTGGATTGATAACCCGCGGGCCCGAACCATTCAAAAGAGCCCGGCTGTGGACGAGCTGTTCCCGGCAGGAATTACCCGCCAGACGCGCGCTTTTCACAGCCGCATTCCTGGCTACCAGGTCAGCCCGCTCAAGAGCCTGCCCCGCCTGGCAGCAATGCTCGGTTTAGGCGGCATCTGGGTTAAGGACGAATCTTTTCGCCTCAGCCTGAGCTCGTTCAAGGTTTTGGGCGGCTCCTATGCCATCTACAGTTTTGTGAAAGCAAAGCTGGGCGTAGATGACCTGGATATCTTCTCGGCCCAGGGAAGCAGCCTGGTGCGAGAAAAACTGGGCGATTTAACCTTCGCCGCCGCCACCGACGGCAATCACGGCCGGGGTGTGGCCTGGTCGGCATCACGCCTGGGGTTTAAATCCATTATTTACGTCCATGAAAAGACGTCTCAAGCCCGCATCCAGGCTATTGAAGGCAATGGCGCCAAAGTGGTGGTGATTAAAGGGACGTATGATGACGCCGTCCGCCAGGTGAATGATGACGCCCAGGAAAACGGGTGGCAGGTCATTTCGGATACCTCCTGGCCGGGCTATGAAGATGTGCCCCGCTGGGTGATGCAAGGTTACACCACCATGTTTGCTGAAGCCCAGGAGCAGTTGTCTGCCCAGGGGATCATCCGGCCCAGCCATGTGTTGGTTCAGGCGGGTGTTGGCTCTTTGGCGGCCGCGACAATCGGCTATTATGCCCAGCTGTTTGGGCCTGAGCGGCCGCGTTCAATTGTGGTTGAGCCAGATAAAGCGGCCTGCCTGTTCAGTTCGGCTGAAATTGGCGATGGGGAACCCCACAGCTTCGACGGCGACCTGGATACGATCATGGCGGGCTTGGCGTGCGGCGACCCCAATCCCCAGGCCTGGCAGGTGTTGTGGGATACAGCTGATGCGTTTGTCAAATGCCCGGATTATGTAGCCGCCAAAGGTATGCGTGTTTACGGCGTACCGCTGGCTGGTGATCCCTTTGTGGTCTCAGGAGAATCAGGCGCATCAACATTAGGCGCCCTGATGTTCATCATGCAGCGGCCGGAATGTGCGCCTTTACGGGAATCCCTGGGGCTTGGGCGTGAGTCCGAGGTCTTACTGATCAACTCGGAGGGCAATACCGACCCGACTTATTTCCGCCGGGTGGTTTGGTCTGGCCGGCACCCAGTACCGGACGAGTACACCACCTTAGAGGAATAGGCATTTCAATAATGCCGTGCTGGCGATCCTATAGATAATAATGGGGTTGTTAGAAACAATTTTTTGTAACAGGACACAAACCTCCTCTCCACGGGGAGGTTTGTGTATGGTATCCTTATGAAAATTAACCGGTAAACCATTTAAAACCATGAAAAACGCAATCCCTTTTCCGAAATTGAATTTATTATTTGTGCTGATCGTGTTGTTAACTTTGGTTAGGCCTGCCACAAGCGCCAGGGGGCAAGCATCGACGCCTTCTGATGATGAAGTCAACCAGATCGCCAGTCAGTTGTACTGCCCGATTTGCGATAACCTGCCGCTTGATGTGTGTCCGCTTGAGGCCTGCCGTGCTTGGCGTGAGCTGATCCGTGAGCAACTGGCCGAAGGATGGACAGAACGTGAAATTAAAGCGCATTTTGTCGCCCAGTATGGAGAACGGGTCTTGGGCGAGCCGCCGCCCAGCGGGCTTAACTGGGTCCTGTACCTGGTACCCCCCGTGGTGATTTTAGGCGGCTTGATTTTATTGCTCTCAAAGATGAAACGCTCGCCCCGACCAGCCACTGAACCGGACCTGGCGCCTGAGAAGCACTATTTGCAACAGGTGGAGCGTGACCTGGAAAATTTGGAGTGAGCCCCATGCCTGAAAACCTGCCACCACCAACCTTTAACCAGAAAAGAAGGATCAGCGTTTGGGCTGTGCTCGCTTTTGCGGGCTTGCTGGTCCTCCTGGTTTTGATGGGGGTTCGCCTGGTTGGGAATGACTCAACCCCCGTGCGGCTGGGAGAGCAGCCAAAGCCATTCACACTGATGACTTTTGCGGGCGAGGAGATCCACAGCGCCGATTTAAGGGGCAAAGTTGTGCTGGTCAATTTTTGGGCCTCCTGGTGCACCACATGCGATCTTGAGACTGCCTTGCTGGAAGAGGCCTGGCAAATTTACCAGGCTCGTGATGAAGAGGCGGTCATCTTCCTGGGTGTGGCCTATATGGACACTGAAAATGCCTCGCAGGCTTACCTGCGGGAGCATGGTGTCACCTATCCGAATGGTCCTGACCTGCGCGGGGAGATTTCCAGGACCTTCCAGGTTAATTCTGTCCCCGAGACCTTCATCCTCGGCCCGGATGGCGCATTGAGAGATCTCAAAATTGGGCCATATCTATCCCTGGAGTAGGTATTAACCGCAGTCGATGGCGTTTTAAACCCATCTGGGGAGTAAATTTTCTCAGGTGATCGGCTAATCTTGCCAAACAGGAAAGAATCAATGGTAGAACGTGAACAACACCCATTTATCCGCGTAGCGGATCTGACCTATCAGGTTGAAGGTCAGGCGATCTTGTCGGCGCTCAATTTTTCAATCGAAACCGGGGAGCGGGTGGCGATTTTTGGCCCATCCGGTGCGGGCAAGAGCACCCTGATCCGTTTGATCAACCGCCTGGATGAACCGACCGCCGGGACGGTCTGGGTGGAGGGAGAAGATTACCGCCAAATGCCGCCCAGTGTCTTACGGCAGCGTTTGGGGATGGTCATGCAGCACCCCAATTTATTCCCCGGCACGGTGGCCGACAACCTGCGTTATGGGCCTTCTGCGCGGGGCGAAACGCTTTCTGATCAGGCCATCCAGGCGTTATTGGAGGGCGTTGACCTGGCCGGGTTTGCGGAGCGGCAGGTGAGCAAGTTATCGGGTGGCGAGGCGCAGCGGGTCAACCTGGCGCGTACCCTGGCCAATAAGCCCGAAGCGCTGTTGCTGGATGAACCCACCTCAGCCCTTGACCAGGCAGCCAAAACTGAAGTTGAAGAGACCATTTTGTCGGTGATCAACCAGCAAAAGGTGACCTGTATCCTGGTCACCCATGACGAGGCACAGGTGCGAAGATTGGCTGAGCGGGTCTTACGGCTTGAAGAGGGGCAGATCGTTGCCGATGGGACGGTTTTGGAGGTGCTGGGTGCTTAGTCGCTGGATTGAACATCAGGTGTGGCTGGGCACGGCCCAGGCGGGTGTCACCATGGTTGCGGCCCTGGCGGTGGTGTGGCTGACGGGAAGGCTGAAACTGGGTATGAAAAAGGAGATTCTGATCTCCTTGGGCCGCGGGGTGGCACAGATTGTCCTGGTGGGATTTCTGCTCACGGTGATCTTCAGCGCGGACATGTGGATTGCCGTCCCGGTGATCTTGGTGATGATCGCCGCTGGCAGCGTGATGACCATTCAACGCGTGCGGGATATTCCCAACGCGCTCAAAATATCCGCAGTGGGCATCACTGCTGGGGCCGGCCTGGTGATCACGTTAATGACCTTTCTGGGGGTGATCAAGCAAGACCTGACCTCCATCATCCCCATTGGCAGCATGATGGTTTACGGGGCGATGAACACCAACGCGTTGATGATGGAACGCTTTCGCTCGGAGCTGACGGCCCACGCAGGCCAAATTGAAGCCGGGCTGGCCTTGGGCGCCTCTCCGGAGCAGGTCGTCCTCCCCTATACGCGGCGTGCGGTCACAGCCGCGCTGACGCCCAACATCAACGGCCTGCGTTCTCTGGGCATTGTATGGATCCCAGGCGCCATGGCGGGCATGGTGTTAACCGGAGAAAATCCTGCTTACGCCGGGTTTTACCAGTTTGTGGTTTCCGGGTCGATCTTTGTGACGGCGGTGATCACGGTGTTGATCTCGATCATCCTGCTGCGTAAACAGGTGTTCTCGCCAGCAGAACAGTTGTTGTTGCGCGCTGAAGAGCGTTAGCAAGCGCAAAGGGAAAATACCGCAGTCCAGGTTAGCGGGGTTATAGCGGCCACAGCCAGGGCACCATCAGCACCGCGATGACAAAGATCAAAATGGTCAGGATGGCGCCGACCTTGAAGAAATCAAAGAAGCGGTAGTTACCCGGTCCATAAACCATCAGGCAGGCGGGCTCCAATGGGGTGATGAAGGAGTTACTGGCACCAATGGCGATCATCACGGCAAAGGTACGGGGATTGAGGCCTAAATGCAGGGCTGCCTGCATGGCGATAGGGG
>JBLRWR010000159.1:0-4370 GCA_047921135.1 Candidatus Brevefilum sp. | reverse complement strand
CGGCCGGTTTGACAGAAGGCCCTTACCTCTACGATACTGCCCGCACCACCCTGCGCACCTTCAACGGTGAGGCGCTCCTTGAGCGCTGCCACCGTGCCTGGGCACATAAGCTAACCATGTACCTGGAATATCGGGACCCAATTGGCATGCGCAAAGAAGTGCCCATCGTTGCCGCTCGAAGTGTTGATTCAGATTCTGGCGATTTACTCATTCTGTGGGTCAGGCAAGATCCAGAAGAATTTGAAGAGCTGGAAGATGACATTGATTTTGACGATACGGATACCGAGTGGTAATCCCATTCACACAAATTAATAAACTAACGCCTGGAGACCAGGCGTTTTTTCATATAAAATAATGCTCCAGGAGGGACTCGAACCCCCAACCTAGGCGTTAGGAGTGCCTTGCTCTATCCATTTGAGCTACTGGAGCATGAATGCGCGCAATGATTATATCACAATCAGGGCAAGACGGTCCACGGATTGAGGAACCCGCCCAGATAGCGGACTTCGAAATGCAAATGGGGGCCCGTTGAATTGCCTGTGGAGCCAGCACGGCCAATCATATTCCCCTGAACCACATTCGAACCGCAAGAAACATTGATCGCGCTGAGGTGAGCATAAAGGGAATGGTACCCGTTCAAATGGTCAATCATGACCACATTACCATAGCCATTGCTGTTCCAGCCAGCAAAAACCACCACCCCTGAATCAGCCGCGTAAATGGGGGCACCCGGGGCGGCCGCGATATCAATCGCTAAATGACCCGACCAAAAATCGTTGCCAGATAGGTAGCGATTGTCCGCCGGCCAGATAAACCAGCCGCCGCCGTACAGAACCGAGCCGCCGACTTCACACCCACCCGGCAGAGTGGATGTACCAGAACGGCCAACAGCATAGGTGGGAACCACCCACTGTTGAAACTCCCGCTGACCGCCCGGAACCATCACCAGTTCGCCGGTTTCAATTTCGGGGTTGGTCAGGTCCAATTTATTGCCCGTCCAATTTAAAATATCATCCACGGAGGCCTTAAAGGTCCTGGATACCGATTCCAGCGTGTCGCCATCCTTCCATTCGTAAAGGATGCCGTTGGTGGGCGGGATGCGCAATACCTGGCCAATATCTAACGTGTGTGGATCATCGCGCAACACACCGTAATTTGACCAAAGCAACGTCTCGGGAGAGATATTGAATTTTTGGGCAATGCTAAAGACGGCATCCCCGGCGAGTACTTCATATTCGACCGGCTGACTGCGAGGCCGGGTGGGTGCAATGGTACGTGTCTCCGGGAAACGCACCAGGTATGCGTCAGCTTGTTCAACCTCAAAATACGGCATATTCGCCAGCACTTCCGTTGAAGGTTCATCAACAGGTTCAATGATGAGCGCTCCCGCGCCAGCGGTGCGCTCTGCCATTTCCTGTGCTAAAATCGGTTGCCAATAAAGCACAGAAACCAAAATTGCAACCAGAATCACGGTCACAAACCAAGAGGTCCAGATCTGCCATCGGCTCGTCGATCGCGCTTGCTTGCCTTCTTTTTGGGGTTGATCAGTCAAAATACATCACCTATAAGAATTATATGTCATCCGTAAGCGTTTCCAAGAAATCCATATTGTTCTTGGCTCGCATCATTTGTTGGAGCACAGCCTCAGTCGCCACGGCTGGATCCATGCCGGCACCATGCGGTGCATTGGCGACCATTTGTAAATACATTCTCCGCATCAACCAGGCCCGTTTGAGAACATCAGGCCCCAGCAGCAGGTCTTCCCGGCGGGTAGATGACCGCTCAATATCAATTGCGGGGAACGTGCGCCGTTCCTGCAACCGCCGTGAAAGATGTAACTCCATATTACCCGTTCCTTTGAATTCTTCAAAGACCACATCGTCTAACCGTGAACCGGTATCAACCAGTGCAGTGGCAATAATGGTTAAAGAACCGCCCTCTTCGAGGTTGCGTGCAGCGCCAAAGAAGCGCTTGGGCGGATAGAGGGCAGAGGGATCTAAACCGCCAGACAGAGTCCGCCCAGAAGGATTGACCACCAGGTTATAAGCACGCGCCAGCCTGGTCAGCGAATCCATCAGGATCACCACATCGAGGCCGGATTCTACCAGGCGTTTCGACCGTTCCAATGCAATCTCAGCCATCCGAACATGGGCAGAAACCGGCTCGTCAAACGTCGAAGCGACAACTTCAGCTTCCACAGAGCGATCCATATCCGTCACCTCTTCCGGCCGTTCACCGATCAGTGACATAATTTGCCACACGTCAGGATGGTTAGCAAATATGGCATTGGCAATCTCTTTTAATATTGTCGTTTTGCCTGCTTTAGGAGGCGAGACGATCATTGCCCGCTGGCCCCGTCCAATAGGTGCAACCAGGTTAATCACGCGAGTAGAAAGGACTTTGGGGTCAAATTCTAAATCAAAACGATTATCCGGAAAAATCGGTGTCAGGTGTTCAAATCTCGGCCGATGCCGGGCCTCATCCGGGGTCAGTCCGTTAACATATTCAACCTTCAACAAACCATAATGCCGTTCCGATTCGCGCGGCGGGCGCACATGTCCAATGACCATATCGCCCGAGCGCAATTCATAACGCCTCAATTGTGCCTGGGATACGTACACATCCTCAGCGCCAATGCGATAATCATGACGCAGAAAACCAATCCCCTCGTTCATGATTTCAAGGACCCCGCCCCTGATCTCCAGCCCTTCATTTTCTCCCCAGGCGCGAGAAATCTGCAGGATCAGGCTCTCTTTTTTGTGGCGTTGTGGTCGGGGAATGTTGAGGTCTTTGGCAATGCTGCGTAGTTCGGTAAGTGTTTTTTTCTCTAATGAAAGAATATCCATAATGTTTCCGTCTCTTTTGTCATCTCGTTTCTAGAATAAGGTCTCAGGTATGATGTACACATTTCTCCAGCAGCCACCCAAGGAGAGGTTAATACATTTAAAAACTTATAAATTCGGGAATAATTGTAATATTTCTAATTTTGGACAAGCGGCTAACCCTAGTGATGTCCCATAAACGCGGTTATTGTGGCAGGTGTTGCCCTCTGGGATGTTAAGGACATGCGGGAATAAAACTTTCGGTCAAAAGCCGAAACGAATGATCCTAACTGTTGTATCGGCTGGTGTATCGTTGGATATCAAAATAATTATAACAGACTTTAAAATCCCTCGCAAGCAATTAATCACCATCCTAATTAATTTTTGGTGATTTTTCTACCCTTGATGATACTAGGATTTTTCCTGGGGTCAAGTGCTGATTTGAAATTGAATCTCAAGGAAATTCAAAGGATGAGATCAATTCAATTTAACACAGCGTTATTCGATCCAATATAGCATTCCACCAGGCCTGCTATGCTATAATCCACTTTATAACCCATCAATTATGCTACCCAGGAGTTCAGCATGGCGCGTCGGACGGTGAAAAAATCCCAGGCCAGGCAAAGCAAGAAACCGAAAACCAAGCCAAAATCAAAACCCCAGGAACCCCTGCTTTCCGGTGTATCACCCCAGAGGCGGGTTGATATCGTCGCCATTCTCCTTCTCTTAATCGGATCACTGACGTTAATTAGCCTGTTTACACAGCGCACCGGCACGCTAACCGCCTGGTGGGTTAGGAGCTTGGCTACGCTCATGGGCTGGGGGGTTTTTATCCTTCCCTTGGCATTAATCATATTCGGTGCCTGGATATTGTTCAGGAACAACCAGCAATTCCCGCGCTTATCCACTGAGCGAACGATCGGCATCATCCTGTTCTTTCTCAACCTGACCGCCTGGTTCCACCTGATCATCGACGGGGGCTTTTCTGAAGCCCAAGTGGGAAGCGGCGGCGGTTATCTTGGTGCAGCTATTAAGGTGGGGTTCGTCCAATTGCTCGGCAGACCTGGCGCAATAGTAGCCCTAATCGCCTGGCTGCTCATCAGCCTGATCCTCACCCTGAACCTGGCCATGGCAAATATCATCAATGCGATCGGGCAATTGCTGAAATGGATAGGCGAGAAGATCCGACAAGTTTTCATGGAGATCCAAGCGCGTGTTCGTGAGCAGAGACAAGCCCGTAAATCATCGGCCCAAGAAGAAGCTGAACAAGTCGAGGAAGAACCCCATCCGCAGGAAGCCCAGCCTGTTATTTCGGGGACCCCTGAGACCGCCTTGTCGGATCAAAATCAGCAAGCAGCAACCCCACAGGAGCCAGTGTGGGTGCTCCCGGATCCAAACGAAATCCTTGACCCCGTCATTGAGCCGCCCGATGATAGCGAGAACGACCGCCATCGTGCCCGAGTCATCGAAGAGACCTTGCGCTCCTTTGGCGCACCCGCCCACGTGGTTGAAATCCGCCGGGGCCCCACCGTCACATTATTTGGCGTC
>JBLRWR010000158.1:0-4401 GCA_047921135.1 Candidatus Brevefilum sp. | reverse complement strand
CCAGATGCGCACCTCGGAGCACCCATCAATCCGGGCTGCCTCGAGGATCTCGCCAGGGACCGTGCGCATGTAATTGCGCAACATGAAGGTGCAGAACCCCAGCTGGAAGGCAGTATGGAAAAAGATCAACCCCCAGTAGGTATCGTATAAGCCTAAAAAGTCTGTCAGTCGAAAGACGGGCAGCATCAGCACCTGGAAGGGTAACAACATCCCACCCACAAAGGTAAAAAAGATAAATCGATTCCCGCGGAAATTGAACCGCGCCAGCGCGTACGCACCCAAGGATGAAAAAAGCAGCGTCATAAATAACGAAGGCAACGTAATGATGAAACTATTGGGTAAATACATGCTCAGGCCGCCCCGCTCCCAGGCAGTTCTGAAATTTCCGAGTGTGACTTCCTCCGGCCACGAGATGAATCCCCGGTAAAGGATGTCATCGAAGGTCCGGATGGACGTGACCAGCGCGGTCAGGATCGGGACAAGCCAGATGAAGGTTGCCACCACCAGGATAATAAAGATCAACACACGCCAGGGAGACTTAAAGTAAGATTGTCTGTTTTTCATGATCAATACTCCAGCTCGTCTTGCATCACACGCCATAAATAAATGAAGATAAATATCAAGCTGATGAAGAATAAAACAACAGCAATGGAAGCAGCGTAACCCATCCGGTAATTATTAAATGCCTGGATGTACATATAGTTCGCCAACACCGACGAGGCATTCGCTGGTCCGCCCCGTGTCATCACAGCGACCAGGTCAAATGCCCGCAGGGAATCGATCACGCTGATCACCAGCACGATCACCGTCACTGGCATGAGCAAAGGCAGCAACACCTTGCGAAAGACCTGCCAATCATTGGCACCGTCAATCTTGGCTGCTTCTAAAAATTCTGGGTTAATGCTCTTCAGGCCAGCCAAATACAGCACCATCACATAGCCCACCTGCCGCCAGATGGCCACAATGATGATGGACCACAACGCAAGGTCTCTGTCCGAGAGCCAGCCCGGGCCTTTTTCGACCAGCCCCAAGCCCACCAGCACGTTATTGATCAATCCCCCGCGCGGGTGGTACAACCAGCCCCAAATCAAGCCGCTCACAACCATCGCCAGCACCATTGGCATGTAAAAGCTCATTTTAAAGAATTTTTCCCCCGGCACAGCCCGGTTCAAAACCATCGCTAAGCTCAACCCCAATACAACCGGGACGGTCACAAACGTCAGCAACCAGCGCAAATTGTTGGTGAGCGAGAGAAAAAACACGCGGTCATTAAATAATCGCTGATAATTGCTCAATCCGATGAAATCGGGTGATGTCAAGCCATCCCAATTGGTCAGGCTGAGATAAAAGGTGTAAAACATGGGCCCAATCACCCACACCAAGTACAGGATGATCGGAATGGCTAAAAACAAGTAGGGTAAAAAATTGCGACGCAAACGAGCCACAATAACACCTCCCTAAAAAAAGCATGGGATCCTGACTAACCTGTCAGAATCCCATGCTGCGTTTATTGTTATTCTATGCCAAATACCTCCATGCGGTAGGCATCCAGTTCAGCCAGCATCTCTAATAAGCGGGCGGTGTTGCCTGGGTCATCCCAGAATTCCATGAACACATTCATGCCCATATCAGCCACCTCTGGCCGGGTATCTCGGTCATAAAATTGGGCCACGTAATCGGCGCCATCGATCAGGGCCAGACCCTTTTGTTGCGCTTCGTTGAACATGCTGCGATCTACACCAGTATGGGTAGGCAGGCGGCCCAGCTTCTCGGCATTATAGGTCTGCACTTCCACTGACCCAAGGAATGCCAAAAATGCCTTGGCAGCTTCGGGGTTTTTGGAGTTGGCGGCAATAAAATAGCCATCCGTAGGTGCATCCTCACCAATCGGCACGGAAGGATCCATAATCGGGAAGCGGAAGAAGTCCAGATCATCGATTACATCCGGGGGCAGGCTGTCGCGTATGAAATCGCCCATCAAGTACATGCCAGCATCGCCGGTGATGAAGGGTTCCAAGGCTTCTGACCAGGTGTATGCCGCTGCATCATCGATGAAATAGCCGCTTTCCAGCAGATCGCGCCACACATCAAAGACCGCCAAAACGCGTGCATCCTCATAGGATTCCTTGCCGAGCATCAAATCAATATGGAATTCGGGGCCATTGACGCGCATGTTGAGATAATCAAACCAGGCGCCGGCTGTCCAGCGATACTTGGTGCCGATCGTGATCGGAATTTTGCCGTTTTCTTGCAGCGTATCACAAACAGCGATGAACTCATCCCAAGTTGTCGGCGGCTCAAGACCCAGCTCCTCAAAGACAGAAACCCGGTAATAAACTGCCCACCAATACCAGGAGGTTGGGAGGAAATATTGATCCCCATCCACTGAGGATAAGGCTTTAAAGCCCGTGGGATAATCATCCACCCAGCCCTCGTCTTCCCACACATCACTGATATCCATGATTTGACCCGTATCGATAAAGAACCGGGCCCGTTCACCGGCAAACCAGGTCATCACATCTGGTGGTGCTGAAGCGGTCAGGTAGGCGCGAATGGCTTGCTTGAAATCCTCATGGTTGATTGTGCTGTGGATCACATCGTATTGCGGATATTTATCCATGAACATTTGCACAATCTCTTCATCAGCCTCACGCGGTGCCGGGTCACTGGCATAGGAGTTATAGATGAGGACGTCTTTATCCTTTAGGACCTCGACCTCGACCTCGCGCTCAACGATCACTTCAATCGTTTCGCCTTCTACCTCAACCGTTTCCACAACCCTTTCCACCACCGTCTCCACAATCGTCTCCGGCTCACACGCAGTGAGCACCAAAGACAACAGCATCACGATGGCGATGAAAATAAAAATCTTCTTTCTGTACATAATTTTCTCCTAACTTGTCTACTTTAATCTATTCCGATTAGATCATTCATCAGGCAATTCTTTATCCGATGCGCACCTCCTCATGTATTATTAAGCGGTCCTGTGGATTTGCGAACCAGCAGAGTTGGATTAATGGTCAGGGGCTTGGCAAGAAATGCTGAGTCTTCAATATTATCAATCAACAAATGTGCAGCCCGGCTTCCAATTTCAACGATGTCCTGCTGGATGGTTGTCAACGGCGGATCAAAATAGGAGCCCAAAGGCAAATCATCCAGACCAATCACAGACAGCTGCTGTGGAACTTGGATGTCCAGCTCCCGGGCTGCTTGCATGACGCCGATCGCCATGCGGTCATTCTGAGCAAAGATTGCGCTGGGAATTTTGCCCATGTCGACCATTTTCATAAATGCAAGTCGACCTGAAGTCGCAGACCAATCTCCCTCAACAACTAATTGTGAGTCAGAGCCGATTCCAGCTTCCTGCAAAGCTTGGTCAAACCCCATACAACGTTTTTGGGCACAATCCTCCACCATCAAACCCGTGACCATCCCAATCTGGCGGTGGCCTAAGTCAATCAGGTGCTGTGCCGCAAGGTACCCTGCTAATTCATCGTGCAACGTCACAGAGGAAATCCCAGGCTCTCGGGCATGCGACCCAATGAATACGATCGGGAAATCTTTTGGCAAGTAGGTGTAACGTTTGTCGATATAGGGATTAATCACAATCATGCCGCTGACGCGCCGGCTTTCGATTAACTCGCTCAAGAGGCTTTCAAATATATCTGCAGTGGGGGCTGATGAAGAAATCAGATAATAGCCTTGTTTGCGGGCTTCAGTTTCTGCGCCTTCGACCAGGCTGGCGAAGGTAAAATCGGTCAAGTTCGGCGCCAGGCAAGCCAGTAAACAGGTCCTGCCCAGGGCCATCGAGCGGGCAATCGCGTTCGGTTTGTAACCCAGCTCGGAGATGGCTTGTTCAACTTTTTCACGGGTTTTTTGAGCCACATGTTCACTGTGGTTGATCACGCGCGAAACCGTTTGATGAGAAACACCAGCATATGTAGCAACATCACGGATTGTAACTTGAGAACGGGACATAGACACCTTATAAATGTGACCGGTAACAATATTATATAAAACAATCTGAGGGATGTCAAGGTTGGAAATTTTTGTGAATGGTGAGTTGTGAGGAGTGAATCAGGTATTGGGTATTGGGTATTGGGTATCAGGTATTTGGGTATCAGGTATTAGGCAATCAGGTATTGGGCAATCAGGTATTGGGTATCAGGTATTGGGTATCAGGTATTAGGTATCAGGTATTGGGCAATCAGGTATTGGGTATCAGGTATTAGGTATCAGGTATTAGCTATCAGCTATGAGCTATCAGCTATGAGCTATCAGCTATGAGCTATCAGCTATCTCCTATCAGCTATGAGCTTTCAGCTATCAGCTATGCGCTATCAGCTATGAGCTATCAGCTATGAGCTATCAGCTTTCAGCTATCACCTATCACCTAACAGC
>JBLRWR010000157.1:0-4404 GCA_047921135.1 Candidatus Brevefilum sp. | reverse complement strand
CCTGCGCCTGGCCGGCTTTCCCCTTGGGTTGGGACTGACCAGCGTCTTGGTTTCCGGCACCCTCAACCGGGTGATGATCGTCGAAATGGGCATTCCCGCCGGGTTGGTGGGCCTGTTTTTCGCCCTGCCACTGCTCATTTCCCCCTTGCGGGTGTGGCTGGGCTACCGCTCAGATGCCTACCCCCTGTGGGGACTGCGGCGCGAGCCGCTGATCCTGTTTGGCTCGCTGCTGGCCGGGCTGGGCGTGGCCGGCGCCACCTTCCTGCTGGTGGAAACTGCCTCCCTGAGCCTGCTGGTGATCAGCGCCCTGGTGGCCGCCTTTATCGCCTATGGATTTGGCAAGAACCTGTCCAGTAACACCTTTGAAGCCCTGTTGGCGGATAAATTTACCGGTGATCAGCGCCCACGGGCGGTTACCTTTTACAAGGTGGCCATGTTCGTCGGCATCATGCTGGGCGCACTCCTGCTGGGCCGCCTGCTGGACCCCTTCTCCGAATCCCGCTTGCTGGCCATCGTCCTGGCTGCGGCCGGGGGCTCCTTCCTGCTGTCTATTTTCGCCGTTATACGCCAGGAACCACGCCATGCCGCTATTGACGCTGAAAGCCAGGAAGCGCGGGGCATTGCCTTTTGGGAGACCTTCAAAACAATGGTCTGGGCTGACCCGCAGATCAGGCGCTTTTTCATCTTCGTCATGCTGACGGTCGTCGGCACCCTGGCCCAGGATGTGCTCCTGGAGCCCTACGCCGCGCTGGTGCTGAATATGTCCGTCGGCCAAACCACCACCCTGACCGCCATTTGGGGGGCCGGGACCCTGCTTTCGATGGGTGTGGCCGGTGCCTGGCTGATCGAACGCTTTGGCTATGTGCGCGTCGTGCGGGTCGGGCTGGTGCTGGGCGTGCTGACCTTCATTTTGCTGATCCTTTCAGGCGCCTTCACGTTGAGCGGGGTTTTTCTTGTGCTGGTGTTCTTCCTGGGGGTCAGCACAGGCCTATCAGCCTCGGGGATGCTTTCAGCGGTGATCGACTTCACCACCGCTGAGCGGGCCGGGCTTTTGATGGGCGTGTGGGGTGTAGCGCACAATTTGGGGCAGGCTGCGGGTAATATGCTCAGCGGCGTGACGGTTGACCTGGTGCAAGCCTTGCGGGGCGATGCACTCACCGCCTACGGGCTGGTCTTCGCCCTGGAAGCAGGTCTGCTGCTGGGCGCCGTGTGGCTGCTGAAGGACATCAAGATCACCGAAGCGCGGGTCTTCTCGAAAACTGACCTGTCGCAACCCGATTATTTATAACAACTTGATTACCTTAGGAGAGGCACATGACCATATCAAATGAAACCAAAGCAGAGTTACGCAAAGCCCAGCGCACCGAGATCACCGAATACCATGTCTATTCCCGCATTGCCAAAACGCTCCCCGACGAAAACAACCGGCAGATCGTCGAGCAGATCGCGGCGGATGAAAGGCGCCACTACGAGATCTGGAAGGGCTACACCGGCGAAGCGGTTAAGCCGAACAAATTCCTGATCTGGCTCTACACCACCATCAGCCGGCTGTTCGGGTTCACCTTTGGGTTCAAACTGATGGAATTGGGTGAGGAAAAAGCCCAGGTCAACTACCAGCAAATCGCCGAGGAAATCCCCGAAGCCAGAGATGTGATCAAGGATGAACAGGATCACGAGGACAAATTATTGACCATGCTGGATGAGGAATCGCTGATCTATGCGGGTTCGGTTGTGCTGGGCCTGAACGACGCCCTGGTCGAGCTGACCGGCGCGCTGGCCGGGCTGACCTTTGCCTTCCGCGATGTGAACATTATCGCTCTCTCCGGGCTGATCACCGGCATTGCCGCGTCGCTCTCGATGGCAGCATCGGAATACCTCTCCACCCGCTCTGAGGAAACCGAAAAAGACCCCATCCGGGCGGCCATCACCACCGGCATTGCCTATGTGATCACCGTCGCACTGCTGATCCTGCCCTACCTGCTGCTGAATAACGAAATCATCGCCCTGGCGATCTCGCTGACCACCTCTGTGGTGATCATTGCGATTTTCAATTTCTATGTATCCGTCGCCAAAGATCAGCCCTTTGGGAAGCGCTTCGCCGAGATGGCGGGCTTGAGCCTGGGCGTGGCGGGCTTCAGCTTCGTGGTCGGCCTGCTGATCCGCACCTGGTTTGGGATTGAAGTGTAAAGAGCCTGGAGATCCAGTCTTTACACCATCACACATCCTGAAAAGTGTTGCCAGCCATCCTTTTGTAAATCACGAGAATCCCACTTTTTATCATTTACATTTAGCTTTTGGCTTTGACCTTTTTTCTACCAGCTATCAGCTATCAGCTATCAGCTATCAGCTACCAGCTACCAGCTACCAGCTAGCTCAGTCCACCGTCAGCGTTTTGCTCAAATTACGGGGAAAATCAGGGTCATACCCACGCGCCACCGACATGTGGTACGAGAGCAATTGCAGCGGCAAGACGCCCAGCAAAGGCGCAAAATAAGGGTTTGACTCTGGAATGGTGATCAGGTCACTGGCGTTGGCCTTCAGGCGCTCATCCGCCTGGCCGATGGCCACCGCCTCTCCGCCGCGGCAGGTGACTTCGTTGATCCCGCTGATGATCAGGGGTACATCCTCCGGCCCGGCCAGGAACAGCACGGGGAAGCCATCCGTGACAGCCGAGAGCGGCCCATGCTTGAACTCCGTTGAGAGCATGCCCTCACAATGGGCATAGGTGATCTCCTTAAGCTTGAGGGCACCTTCCAGCGCAAAGGGATAGGTCGCGCCAAAGCCCAGGCAGTACAGGTCATCCCAGGCGTTGATCTTGGGCACCAAAGCTTGCACCTGCGGGTCAGTGATCCGGATGGTTTCGTCCATCAACGCCGGCAGGCGCTCAAAATCCAGGTCGGTCACGCCGCCCAGCTTGGCTGCCAGGTATAAAAAGCCGATGATCTGGTTGGTGAAGGTCTTGGTGGCCGGCACGCTGATCTCGTAACCGCACACCAGGGGCAGCCAGGCATCGGTTTTGCGCGTCAGCGTGGAGCCGATCACATTCGCCATGCTGAAGCAGGTCATCCCCTGTACCTGGGCAACTTCCAGCGCGTTGAGCACATCCTTGGTCTCACCGGATTGGCTGACAAAGATGCCCACATCATCCGAATTAACCGATTGGCCGTATTGCGGGGCGAATTGGGGCGCCACCACCGGGATCACAGCCCGGCCTGCCAGTTGCGAGGCGTACACCGCCCCTGCCAAACAGGCATGATAGCTGGTCCCGCAGCCGATAAAATACACATTACGGGCGGCAGCCATTTTTTCCACAACCTGCGCCACCAGCGCCGGGTCGCCCTCCAGTCGGTGCAGCAGCTCGCCAGCCACAACCGGCTGCTCGTGGATCTCCTTGAGCATGAAGTGGGCGTAGCCCTCCTTTTGGACGGCAGCCATCGTTTCTGAGATTGTCTCCGGCTCGCGTTCGATCAGGGCCCCGTCTTTCACCGCGTGCAGCTCAACCCGATCCGCCCATAAGGTGACGATCTCGCCATCCTCCAGGCGGATCACCTGGCGGGTGAGGGGCAAAATCGAAGGCAAATCAGAAGATACGCAGGTGAAGCCCTCCCCGATGCCCACCACCAGCCCGGAACCCTTTTTGATGGCGTACAGTTTATCATCATCAATTTGGCCGATCACAAAGGCGTAATCCCCTTCCAGGTCTTGGTAGGCGCCCTGGATCGCAGAAATGAAGTCCAGCCCCTGGTCGAGGTAGCGTTCAACAGCATGCACACAGGATTCGCCGTCATTTTCCGAGCGTACGGTCATCCCTTCCGCCATAAAAGCCCGGCGCAGTTCCACATTGTTGACCACATTGCCGTTGTGCGCGCCCACCAGGTCCCCATCGGAATCCAGGTGCGGCTGGGCGTTCACTTGGGAGGGCGTCCCAAAGGTTGCCCAGCGCAACTGGGTGATGCCGCGCGAGCCCGTCATCTCCGCAAAGTTGTACTTTTCCGCCACATCATCCACACGACCGGCGTCTTTGCGCAAATCGACTGTGCTCCCGCTGATGGTTGCTGCGCCTACCGAGTCATAACCGCGGTAGGTCAATCGCCGGGCCGCGTCGGTCAGGATCGGCCCCAGGGGTTGTTCTTTATCGGTGACAATGCCAAAAATTCCACACATGAGTAAATGCTCTCCATTTTTTAGTTAAGTGCTGAAGACAAGTGTAACACAGGATAAATTGGTATTGGGTATTGGGTACTAGGGATTAGGCACTGGATCGCGAAAAGTAACCCTCCGAATATAATACAAACCATGCCCTGATCCACATTTCAAGGCATGGTTAGGTAAGCAATATTCCCTCCCCATCCCTTCAATGGGGGGCATTATTACAAATGGCAAACCGGGGCATGCGGTTAACAC
>JBLRWR010000156.1:0-4414 GCA_047921135.1 Candidatus Brevefilum sp. | reverse complement strand
AGCTGATGATATAACCCCATTTCTCATCATAAAAACGCGGTTCAGATCCTGATGTCTGTGGGCTCTGAACCGCGTTTTCTGTTGCGGAATAGGTCAGCCGGCAACCTTATCAGCCACATCCTGCAAGGCCAAAGCCTTGAACTCATCCACTGGCAGGGCACCCAGGCGCTCACCGCTGCGGCGGCGGACGTCCACCTGGCTGTTTTCCATTTCCCGGTCGCCCACCACGAGCATAAAGGGCACCTTTTGCTTCTCGGCATCGCGGATCTTGGCGTTCATGCGGTCGCTGCGGTCATCCACGTCCACCCGCAACCCGGCCGACTTGAGTTTATCCGCCACACCGCGGGCAAAATCCACATGCCGGTCGGCGATGGGGATGATCACCACCTGCACCGGCGCCAGCCACACCGGGAACGCGCCGGCATAATGCTCTATCAGGATGCCGAAAAAGCGCTCGATGCTGCCCATCAACGCGCGATGAACCATGTAAGGCTGGTGGGCCTGGCCGTCCTCCTCGATATAGGTCATATCGAAGCGTTCCGGGTTGTTAAAATCAAATTGGATCGTCGAAAGTTGCCATGCGCGCCCCAGGGCGTCCTTGATCTTCAGATCGATCTTTGGGCCGTAGAAGGCACCGCCGCCCTGATCGATCTCATAAGGCAGTTCTGCCCGTTTGAGTGAGGCTTCCAGCGCCGCTTCAGCGGCCAGCCAGCGTTCGGGATCGCCGACGGCCTTCTCCGGACGGGTGCTCAGGTAGGCCTGGATATCGTCAAAGCCGAAGGAACGCAGGATGTGCAAGCTGAAGGAGAGCACAAAATCGATCTCCTCCGGCATCTGGCGTTCTGTGCAGAAGTGATGGGCGTCATCCTGGGTAAAGCCGCGCACCCGCATCAAGCCGTGCATCACGCCGCTGCGCTCATAGCGGTAGACCGTGCCCTTTTCGGCGTAGCGCATGGGCAAATCCCGGTACGAGCGGATATCGGATTTGTAGATGGCGATGTGGAAGGGGCAATTCATCGGCTTGAGGTAGTATTGCTGGTTTTCGATCTCAATCGGCGCGTACATATTCTCGGCATAGAAGTCCAGGTGCCCGCTTGTCTTCCACAGTTCAGCCTTGCCGATATGCGGGGTGAACACAAAATCATAGCCGTTTTTGAGGTGCTCATCCTCCCAGAAGCGTTCCGCCAGGTGGCGAACCATGGCGCCCTTGGGATGCCACAGCACCAAACCGGAACCGACGGCATCATTGACGCTGTACAGGTCCAGCTCCTTGCCCAGCTTGCGATGGTCCCGTTTTTTCGCTTCTTCCAGGCGCCACAAGTGTTGCTTGAGGTCCTTGGGCGAGAGCCAGGCTGTTCCGTAGATGCGCTGCAGCATGGGGTTGTGCTCGTCGCCGCGCCAATACGCACCAGCCACGCTCATCAACTTGATCGCTTTGGGGTTGATCTGGCCTGTGTGCTCCAAATGGGGTCCGCGGCACAGGTCGACAAAGGTGTCACTCTTGTAGATGCTGATGACCGGTTTCTCATCGACCGGGTTGCCATGCTCATCCACGCCGCCTGCTTCCAGCCCATCGATCAACTCCAGCTTATAGGGCTGGTCGTCGAAGATTTGGCGGGCTTCATCCGCCGAGACTTCCTCACGGATGAAGGGCTCATTGGCCTTGATGATCTCCCGCATGCGGGCTTCGATTTCTTCCAGGTCTTCGGGGGTCAGCGGGCGCGGCAGGTCAAAGTCGTAGTAGAAGCCGTCCTCAACAGGCGGCCCGATGGCGACCTTGCCTTCCGGGAATTTTTCCAGCACGGCCTGCGCCATCACATGGGCGGCTGAGTGCCGCAATCGGTAAAGTTTTGATTCTTCATAGTGTTCAGCCATTTCATTCTCCTTTGGAAGGCTAACTTCCATATAAGCGCTGTGCGCTCATCGTAAACAATAAATTATTAAACAAAAAACCCTCGCCCACTGGGGCGAGAGCTGTTCTCACGCGGTTCCACCCAGATTGATCCGCAGGCGTGGCCTGGCGGACATCTCTTGGGGCTATTAACGGGGCCAACCGATCACCTTATTCTGCCAGGGGCATTTCAGGCTCTTGCTCGCGGGGGGTTTTGGCCGGTCTTTGCCTGAGAAGACTTCCAGCCGCTGATCTTCTCTCTCTATTGGCAGGTACCCGGTTACTCGTCCCGGTCTTTGCATTTTTGTTATTGAGTGGGTGGTATAGGGCTCGAACCTACGACCTCCGCGATGTCAACGCGACGCTCTAACCAACTGAGCTAACCACCCGCAGGTCTAAGCATTATACAGCCTGGAGAGAAGAAAATCAAGGGGAAATGCAGCAGGTTTTGACCATTTTATGCTATCATTGTGCCAAAAGGAGGCACAACCGTATGCGACCAGACTGGGATTCCTATTTTATGAATATTGCTTATTCCGTTTCAGAGCGCAGCACCTGCGACCGCGCTTTTGTGGGGTGCGTCTTGGTGCGGGATAAGCGTATCCTCACCACCGGGTTCAACGGCTCACCGGCCGGGCAGGCGCACTGCGACGAGGTGGGTCACCTGCTGGTGGAGGGGCACTGCGTCCGCACCATTCACGCCGAGACCAATGCCATCATCCAGGCCGCGCTGCACGGCGTTTCAACCAATGGCTGCTGGTGTTATGTGACCCATTTCCCCTGCATCAACTGCACTAAAGCGCTGATCAATGCCGGAATCACACGCTTGGTTTATCATGTTGCTTATCGAGTGGATGAAAATGCGCTGGCTTTTTTGCAACAGGCCAATGTTGAAGTGTGTGGATTGGACTTTGCGCCCAATCAGATTTCGTAGACACCCCCAAAAACACGTTGTACTCTGCACATAACCCCAGCGAACTTTTCCAGGGAATGCGCACTGAGTTGGGTTGGTAGCCCTGCTGGATTTCTGTGTGGTTAATTCAGCCTAATCATTTACGCTTTGGCTACTTTCTTTTAAGGCTTCATTCAGCATTTTCTTAGCTGAAATTTTCGAAAGAGATGGATTACTGATGACCCATTCGTTGATGAAATAATTTTCGGCCTTGTCATAAGCCCTTTTTTCATCATAGTTGAGTTTTTTTACAACATTCATGCCGTGCAGATCACGGATCAATGTTGCCCGTGCCGGTAATGAACCATCCAGCCAGCGTTCATGGATCATTCGGCTGTGCCTGCTTGGTGGGTCTGTCATTAAGTCCGGCGGTGTAGAAATGATCTTCAAAGCCTGATCAAATTCCTTTTTTGACCGAATTGGTGTTATATGATCCGCGTCTGCCTTTTCACTTGGAAGCCAGTATTCGATATCTGCTGTTGATACCTTAAAAAAGGTCTCTTCTTGTCCATCTAAAACCTTTTCCACGATATCAACCACTTTTCCGACACCGTAGCTGTAATGGACGATCCAATCTCCAATTTTAAATCTCAGCGATTTCTTTGCTGTCATAGCGATCCTCATTTCACAAAGGGTGAAGGAAAATAATTCCTATCCGTAAAAATAACAAATGTTTGGCACACGACCAAGATCGCTGGTTCATACTGGCGATAAAGATTTTCCCCCATTGACTGCTTGTCAAGTTATTGATGAGCCATGGACAATCTTGATATTAATCATACCTCAGGAGTTGCTTAAAGATAAGGAGAATCATCACACTGGTGAGCTCACGTTTACTCAAATCAAGCTCACCCTGGTTCAATAAAGGGGAATTTAGCTTTGATAACAGGGCTTAAGATATCCATTTGTGGTTGTGTGTGTTTTAATCAACACAAATATCTACTGATGTTCCAGTTTTTGGCCTCGTAAGTCAGCAGATGGATACCTGCTGTATGTCCGCATATAGGCAGGTAAGGATAACCGATTGTTGATTGCATTGCATCACGAACCTCTATATAATTTATAATCATGAAAGACACTGCTTTGGTGAAACAAATCCAATCTGCCATCACCGATGAGATATTCTACGGGCAGGGCTTAGAATTCGTAGGGCGGGATGCGCCTTCATCCTGTCGATTATCCGCAGGACAGTTCTTTATTGGTGGGCTCAAAACCGGAGCCCACCCTACAAAAGCAAATTGCCATGACAGACGCCAATCTTGTTAAATCGATCCAATCTGCCATCACCGATGAGATTTACTACGGGCTGGGCTTAAAGCGGCGAGGTACCCTGCGTTCTGCTTTCGGATGGGTCTTTGCCCTGCCAACGCGTCGCTTTGCCCGCATCATGGCCGATGTGGATGCGTCCGTCGGCCAGGGCGGGCCGCCTGCCGGCTGCCAGGTGATGCTGGACGCCCTGGGCGTGAAAACAAACGCGCGGGGTGTGGAGAATATTCCCACCAACGGGCCTGTGGTCATCCTGGCCAACCACCCCGGCGCTTACGATTCAATGGCTATTGGCAGCCTGATCC
>JBLRWR010000155.1:0-4447 GCA_047921135.1 Candidatus Brevefilum sp. | reverse complement strand
GGGGAATTTGCCGTAAACCCCTATCGTTCAGCATCCATATCCAGCATTGTTAAAAAAGCCGATATTGCCAAAGGAAGTTTTTACCAGTATTTCGAAGATAAAAAAGCGTTTTATCGCTATCTGGTAGCCTACGCCACCGATGAAAAGCTCACCATCATCAAAGCGCTCCCCAGCCCCAACTCATCCAGTGATATCTTTGGGTATATCCGCTGGCAATTCCTTGCCCAGGTCTATTTTGAACTGCACCGCCCGCAATTAGCACAGCTTCTCTTCCGAGCTTTTATAGAGGAAATCCCCTTCCCAGACATGACCGAAGAGCTGCGCCGCAAGGGCACCACCCAATTCTTCAAACAATTGCTCACCCAGGGCATGGTCCATGGCAGCGTCTCACCCTGGGTGGATCCGGATGTCGCTGCTTTTGTCACAGAAGCGGTCTTCTACCAATTCGGTAGATATTTCATCCATCGGCTTCAATTGACTGTGGATGTCTTTACAGAACAGTCCATTATGGAAAACCAGGAAGTTCAAGATCTACTCAACAACCTGATGGATATCCTCGAAGCAGGCATTAAACGAGATCCACACCTGCGGAATAATTTATTCGTTCAGGAAGACTGTAACAGATAACCGAGCACCATCAAAGCCAAATTGCCACATCCGCATCCTCCACAAAAAAACTGCCCCGAGTGTTGGGGCAGTCTCTTTTTTCATTCATCGACAAAAGGTCTCTGCAGCGTGGTAGAAAGGTGCCTTGCAGAGATTACAATTTACCATTCACAGCTTAATGGTTATTGAAATCCTGTAAATACCCAGCATTGATCAGATAATCAATGATCTGCCGGGCATTTTCCTTGGGAGAAACGCCAACCGTGTTCAGTGTGATCTCAGGTTCAACCGGCTCTTCATAGGGGTCATTGATACCTGTAAAGTTTTTGATCTCACCCGCACGGGCCAAAGCATACAACCCTTTAACATCGCGTTGTTCACAAACTTCAAGCGGAGTATCCACAAAGACCTCAATAAAATGGCCGTCCAAAACCATCTTGCGCGCCTCCCGGCGGGCCTGGCGGTAGGGACTGATCGCAGCACAGATCACTGTACCATGGTGGCGGACAATTTCACCAGCTACAAAGCTGATCCGTAATATATTCGTGTCCCGGTCCTCTTTACTGAACGTCAATCCTTTGGAAAGGTGGGTTCTGACCACATCCCCATCCAGCATTGTTGGGCTTTTCCCGTATTCCTGCAGCATATTGCTCAATTGTTTAGCAATTGTCGATTTGCCTGCACCGCTCAATCCTGTAAACCATAGACAAAAGCCCTGTTTATAGCGCGGCGGAAAGGCATCCAGCAATATTTGGGCAGACTCTTTGCGGGTAAACCATTCAGGTAAAGGCACACCCTTTGCCAAGTAATCATCGCGCACCTGTGTCCCTGAAATCGTAAACACATTTGCCCCCTCCGGCACCTGAGAAGCAAGTTCGTAACGGTCCTCATCGGGCAGGTAAACCATCATCTCAAAGGGGACCATCTTCACACCCACCTCTGGTTCAACCTGCAAGAGCAGTTCCTGGGCGTCATAAGGGCCATAAAAGGGCTTTCCTTCGCTGTCTGTGCCCGGGCCGGCGTGGTCTCGGCCTACAATAAAGTAGTTGGCACCATAATTTCTGCGAATAATGGCATGCCAAACTGCTTCACGCGGACCGCCCATACGCATCGCCAACGGTAACAGACTCAGCAGAGTACTACTGTCATAATAATTATCTGCCAGTGCCTTATAGATGCGTACCCGGGTGTAATGATTTACGTCGCCAGGTTTCGTCATCCCAACCACCGGATGGATCAGCAAGCTGCCGCCAATTTGCTGACTGGCGCGCTTGGTCAATTCTTCATGGACCCGATGCATCGGGTTGCGCGTTTGGAAGGCCACCACATTTTGATTGCCCATTGCTTCCAGACGGGCGCGTGTTTCACCCGGTGTCAGGCGCAGTTCCGCAAAATCGTCATAGGTGGGTAAATTCAAAACCTTTAATTCACCAGCAATACATAAATCGCCCCAGCCGGCCATTTCTGACACAATAGGATGTTTAATATCTGTTGTGCCGTAAACTTTTTGAGATTCTTCCTTCCAGTTAAAATGGAAAACCTCGTCCATCCGCATGATGGCCATGATCTGATTATGAACATCTCTCAAAGTCACCCATGTTGCCTGGGATGGCAAATCAGCCTTATCAATATTGAGGGTCACTGGAATTGGCCAGATGCTGCCGTTGCTCAATCGCATGTCATCCAGCACAGATTGGTAATCTGCCCGACCCATGAACTGAGTTAATGGTGAAAATGCTCCGGTAGCCAGCAGCTCCAAATCATGGGTTTGGCGGAGGGTTAGCCGGATCGTCGGGTAAGTTCCCGCTAATTTAAATAATTCTTCCCTTTCATCGCCTTTGACAACCAGGTTTACCAATTGACCACCATAAGGTGAAATCAGAAGATTTGACTCATTAACCATATGCTTTACGCTCCTTGAATTTATTCCAAACCTTCTTATTCTAGCACACCTGGCAAATTTTTCTAGCCCATTAATCACAATGACCCTCTTCAGGATAAGAGGTCGTCATCAAACAACAAAGCACCTTGAAGAAAGGTAAAGGTTTTCAGCGAAGATCAATTCACGCAAAGCTGTCAAACAAGGAATACACCGTTAACGACCTACCCACATCATCAATCGTCCACCCAGCGGGCTTTGTACACTGAACGTGAACTGGCTCACCCGGCAGGACGTCAAAGTAATTATCGCTGAACACCACATCAGCATCATCCAACGAGAGCTCAACAAAACGCGCCAGGTACTGCGTTTCGAGTGTGATGATCACATCATCCCCCCCACCTTCTTGCAAATAAGCTCTCAGCCCCGGACTGACCAGGTGCAGATGTTTATTGCGCACAAAGGTCGCCAATTGAGTCATCTTTACCTCACCCTGCTCAATCAGCTGGGCGACAAATACCGTTTCACGCTTCTCCTGCAAAGAAAAGGCACTGAAATCCTTCTCAAATACCTTCGTTGAAGAAAGCGGATCGATTCTGGCGTCAATTTGGCCATCTTCGATCACTTCACCATCAATCCGCATCAACCGCCAGCCAATTTTTCCTCGCCACTCAACCTGTAAATCACTGGTCAGGTGAATGCCCATAACCGCAGTTTGCTCGTCATCTTCGATGGAGAGCAACACCGGTGCATAAAACTTACGGCTGGCATAATGCAGCGCTTTCCAGCGGCCAAAATAATCCAGGCTCGACCACGACGCCGCCGGCCAGCAATCGTTGAGCTGCCAGTACAGCGTTCCCCCCACTCGGCCCATATGACGCCGCCAGTGTTCAACCCCATAACGGATCCCCTCAGCCTGGAGTACCATTGTCAGGTAAACCAGGGCAGGGAAATCTGCCGGCATCATGAAGTGCAAAGCCATCTGGCCCATAAACAAGGCGCTGGCAAAGGGACTGCGCTGATGATGCTCGATCATGTAATCCGTCAGGTTCCAGTGCGACTCATCGGCAAAATAGCGAATGGTCTTCAGCGGCGGTAATGATTGAAAACCAAATTCGCTCATGAAACGCGGCAGTTGTTCGCGATAGGCACTGAAGGGCTTTGCCCCGTGCCACACCTCCCAATAATGGGCATCCCCCTTATCATCCCTGTTGCTGTCTGTAAAGGGCGTGCCAGATGTGGGCGAGCTGTACCAGTAGGGGGTGTCAGGGTCCAGATCAGCCAGCCATCCCGGCAGGGTTTCATAAAAAAACTGCCGGTAAGGCTCACGCAGATTGATCCCATCCCCAGTTGACCAACCCCAGTCTTCCCACCCCAAATCCATCTCGTTATTGCCGCACCACAGCGCCAGGCAGGCCCGGTGCCGAATGCGCTGCACGTTATCCTCCACTTCTCGGCGGATATTCTCAACAAAGTCCGGATCATCCAATGGGTAAATGCTGCAGGAAAAAATAAAATCCTGCCAGACGAGGAGTCCAAACTGATCACAGAGGTCATAAAACGCTTCGCTTTCGTAAAAGCCCCCACCCCACACCCGGATCATGTTGTGATGGGCCTTGACGGCATCGCCCAGCAATTGCTTCAACCCATCCCGGGTGATGCGCGTCGGGAAGACATCCGCTGGGATCCAGTTGGCACCTTTAGCAAAGATCGGCACCCCGTTGACCACAAAAGTGAAGCTTTCCCCGTATTGGTCAGGTGCCTGACGCAACTCAAGCTTTCGCAAGCCAACCTGGTAAGCGCGCGCGTCCAAGACCGTCTCATCAAACAAACGCAACGTCACCTGGGCCTGATATAGCGCCTGCTCGCCATAGCCATTCGGCCACCACAAGGCCGGTTCAGCGATCACCACACTGGCCAGGGCTTTGCCATCGACCACACGGCATGTGGTAGCAAACCGCC
>JBLRWR010000154.1:0-4452 GCA_047921135.1 Candidatus Brevefilum sp. | reverse complement strand
CTTCACCGATGTGGCTGAGACGCTGCCAGAAAGCACGGTCATCCTGACCGCCGGGTGCGCCAAGTACCGCTATAACAAACTCGAGCTGGGTGAGATCAACGGCATCCCCAGGATCCTGGATGCAGGGCAGTGCAATGACTCCTACTCCCTGATCCGCACTGCACAGGCACTGGCTGAGGCCTTCGAAGTGCAGGATGTGAACGACCTGCCCATCTCGTATGATATTGCCTGGTATGAGCAAAAAGCGGTCATCGTCCTGCTGGCGTTATTACACCTGGGCATCCGCAAAATCCGCCTTGGGCCCACGCTGCCCGCGTTTTTATCGCCTAATGTGATTAATGTGCTGGTTAAAAACTTCAACCTTATGCCAATTGGCACTGTTGAGGAAGATGTACCGGCCATGATGGCTGGCAATTAACAATTTTCTTGTAGGGTGGTGTTGGCGGGAGAACCAAACGATTTTTCGCAAACGAATTATTTTGGAGAAACGAATATTCGCCAACCCACCAAGATCATGTTGTCATCCAGTTGATGGTGGGTTGGCTTGAAGACAACAGTGACCTTATCCAATGGCTGCATTGCTAATGTGATATTGGTCACAATAGTCTTTAGCCAACCCACCCTACAAATGGCAAAATGAAGAAAGGAATGATGATCAATGATTGAACAAGTATTTACGCTGGCACGCGGCCCGGAACGCACCGTTGAAAAGGTGATCCAGGATGACAACCTCGATTATATCCATATGCTGTTCAATAAAGATGAAGGCCTGCCCTTGCACTATTCAAATTCGAACGTGTACATGACGGTGTTGCAGGGCCAGCTCACAATCGGGCTGAATGACCAGGAAGACCAGCATTACCCGGCGGGCACACTGCTGAAGATCCCCTACAAAATTAAGATGAACGTCAGGAACCTGGATCAGGATCTCCTCGAACTGGTTGTGATCAAAGCGCCTGCGCCGAAAAATTTCGTGCCCGCTGATTAATTGCGCCAACCCGGGACATCACGTATTAAACCGGGGAAACTCTCCCACGGACTTGTGCTTCGGCTCCAATAAGGCGCGGTCTAAAAACGAACGCTAAAAACCATCAATGTGGGGGTAAGGCGCCCGCAATTACAGGAACTGGCTGTTTTGGTCTCTTGCTGTTTTTGCAAAAAGATATTATCTTTAAAGTGCCTGTTGAATTACCAGGCGGATCGTCAGATCCCACCTCACCCAGGATATTATCGCTTTAGAACGAAGTAACCATGAGCCAACCATCCAGCAACTCCACTGACTATGTTTCACCCCTGGCACGCTTGTTCCAGCTGGCCAGGAAACAAGGCTACCTGACCTACGATGAGATCCTGGCTGAAATACCGCAAGCCGATCTGTCACTGGAGCAGGTCGACCGCTTGTTTGGGGCGCTGATCACCGCCGGGATTCCCTATGGCGATGAGAGCGCATTTTCTGGTAACGAAGATCAACTCTGATTTATGATTGGATGGGGGGAATAACATTTAATTTGCGTGTATTTCTAAAAATTAAACCAAAGCTACAATACGGCGTTTAGTGTACCCTGGCGTGTTCCAGCAATTCGAGGACAAAACCCTCAAGGTTGTCCATCACCCGGACGCCCCTGGCTATTAACATCTCTTTTAGGTTTTCGGAGATCATTCCGGTGATGAGCACATCTGGTGTTTCACGGAGAACGTAGTCCGTTATGGTTTGCGACGGCTGATCGGCCATCTCTGCAGCAGGGTTTTTCCAGGAGTCAAACCGATTATCATCATCCACCGTCATCACAAATCCGCACTGGGCGTAATCCTCCACCCAAGCACCTAACCCAACGCCTTTCACAGTGAGGGCAATTTTCATCCTGAACCGCCTTTAATGATAGGCAGGCTTTTAACAGAACCTGCCTGTCATTAGAAAACTAGAGATTAAGCTTCTTCAGTGAGCAACTCTTTCAGGGCTTCGATAGCTTCTTCGGTGGTCTTGTTGCGAATGTCGATGCCAATGTGACGCGCCTTGTCAAAACCTGCGTTTTCCAATGCATCCCGGAACATTTTGGTCTGCATGAGGGGATCACAGGCGGCAACATAGAGTTTGTCGGTTGAATCGCCTTTTAACAAAGCCTCCAGGAACACATCACCGTCCCGGGCACACAGTTGCGGGTGGATCGCAAAATAGTCGACCAATTTTTCACGCCGGAGGGCATTCCCGACCTCAAAGATATCCATTTGTTGGAAAGAGGGGCAGGTTCCCTGGCAAACGCACAATAACAGTCCTTTTGTTGTCATCTAAACGCCTTTCTAATTATCGCCAAAGAAGCTGATCGCTTCTTCGGAGCAAATTTTTCCGCAGCCGCGGCAGAATTCAATACAATTTGCAGGGTTGACCACCAGGGGGTGTTCATCCCCTGCTTCATATACATCATGCTGGCAGAAATCGACACAGGTGTCGCAGTTGATGCATAAGTCGATATCGATGATGGGGTACCAATTTTGTGCCATTTTTTTCCTAAGATCAATCAAATCAATGGATGAGTGACATCATAAGCCACTCGCCCAGGGCGGCCATTTATGCCAGCAACAGCCTGATCGTTTAAGCTGCTTCATGAACGTTACGCTCCTGACGAAATACCTCACGGTCTTGCTGATGGGCACAGATTATGCGGATGCAGGGATAAACATAACAAGATGGATACATTCAATTTATTGCATATATTATCAGTACATCAAGAAATTGTCAAGGTGATCTTTGTCATGCGATTAATCAGGACAGATGAAGGGTTTTGACTGGCACTCTGGCCGAACACCTTGACAGGGTCAGGGTTGTCAGTATAATTCAACGGGTGTTGAACTAATTTACAACGCTTAATCCTCAACACGTTAGTTTTGAAACTTTGAAAGGTGTTTTCGATGGAAGACATGGCCACACAAACGGAAACGATCAACGAGATGGCGGGTTTGCTGAAAATTCTCAGCGAGCCTAATCGCTTACGCATCCTGGAAAAGATCATCTCGGGGGTGCAATGCAATTGCGAATTGGGGAGCGCCTTGGAGATGGCACCCAACCTGATCTCGCATCATCTTTCAATCTTGCGCGATGCAGATCTAATCGAAACTGAGCGTGACCCGCTGGATGCCCGCTGGGTTTACTATTCGATCAATGTCAGCAAGCTGGAAGAGATCAGAACAGTACTCAACCTTTTTTTTGATCCGGGCCGAATTAAACCACGCCTGCTTACCTGTGGGCCCGGTTTTCTACACGAGCAAACAAAAAAATGTTGATGATTTATTTATGTATAAACACACTTCAATGGAGGTTGAAGCAACCATGTTAAACAACAAACCTGTGCAGATCAATGAAACACTCACCCCCATCAGCAGCGCTGTGGACCTTGAAATTTACGATCCGCCCATGTGCTGCTCAACCGGTTTATGCGGCCCCAACATTGATCAGGAACAATTAGATGTCAGTGAGATGGTTCACACATTACAGACAGAAGGTTTGCGGGTTGAGCGCTATCAAATGACCACCCATCCCGCGAAATTTACCGGAAATTCTGATGTCATGCAACTCATCCGGGAAAAACAAATGGCGGCCTTACCAATTATAGTTTTACGTGGCGCGATCATTGCAGTCGGTTCTTATCCTAAACTAAGCGATGTCCAAGAGCACCTGAAGAGGAGCATCTAGATAATGACAGCACAAATGCAACCAATTCAGTATTTATTCTTTTCTGGAAAAGGCGGTGTCGGTAAAACTTCGATGGCCTGCGTCCATGCCGTGCGGAAGGCTGCAGAAGGCAAGAAAACCCTGATTGTCACAACGGATCCAGCTTCGAACCTGGCCGATGTGTTTGAACAGGAAATTGGACATCATATCACACCCATCTCAGGGATAGAAAATTTATGGGCGATGGAAATTGATTCAGATCAAGCCACTCAGGAGTATATCGACCGGGCGATGGAACCCATCCGGACAGTTTTTCCTGAACAAATGGTCCGGGTGATGGAAGAGCAAATGAGCGGACCCTGTACTTCGGAGGTGGCCGCCTTTGACCGGTTTACAGATTTTTTGGATGCCTCTGCAACAAACCAAGAAACATTTGACCTGATCATTTTTGACACTGCACCAACCGGGCATACGATTCGCCTGCTGGAGCTACCCGCTGAGTGGAGTCAGTCCATAGATGCAGCCAGTGCAGGGAGCGGGCAAACCTGTCTCGGACCGGCAGCAGCCATCCAGGATGCAAAGCACAAATACGAACGGGCTTTGGCCGCCATGCGGAACAGTGAACAAACTGAGTTTGTGTTTGTTTTACACCCAGAGGCAATTTCGATTAAAGAAACACAACGCGCCATACACGAATTGAGTAAACTGGAAATCGCGAATTTTTCTCTGATCGTTAACAGCGTGATCCCAACTGAGGTTGCTGATAATGCATTATTTGCTGCCCG
>JBLRWR010000153.1:0-4483 GCA_047921135.1 Candidatus Brevefilum sp. | reverse complement strand
TCCGCAGCACAAATATCTTTGGTATGGCGCTTGAATCGAAAGGTTTTGGCGCTAAGGAAAAGCGCACTTTCTACCTGGTTTTTGAAATGCGCAAGGTGGATTACGTCGTGCTGGCATTTGCGATCATCTTCATGGCTGTTTCAGTCTATTTTGCGATTTTGGGGTACGGCAAAATAGAAGGTTTGGTCCGCTTCTAAGGTTTGGAGTTTTGATGGATTTACAAGAAATCAACGCCCTGTTACCCTTTTTACTGCGCCGTGAAAACGTGGCCCGCTATGAAGATGGCGAAGTGGTTATGTGCGATCGGCGAAAATACCCCTTTAAAAAAGTTTTCTACCGCTGTAAGGATGTTGAATCTGCTGCCCAAGCAATTGAGGATATGGTCACCCAGGGTGGCGGCCCCCAATACGTTGCGCTTTACGCCATGGTCATGCTGGCCGGGCAGATCGCCGGTCGAAAGGCCGACCAGCAGCGTGAATCCTTTGAGGAGGCTCGCCAGCGCCTGGTTAGCACCCGGCCGACTAACACCAGTATGGCGCGGCACCTCGACACCGCCGTCAAAGTGATCCATCGAGCGCTGGATGAAGGCGGATCAGTTGACTCAGCGCTGCTGGAATGGATTGAAGGCATTCGCGATGCCAGCTATGAAAAACATCTCAAATGCGGCCAGTTTGGTGCCAGCCTGATCGCTGACGGCGATGGCATCCTGACGATGTGCTTTGCGGAAACCTCCTTGCTGATGACTTTAGCCATCGCCATGCAAGCAGGCAAGCGCATGCAGGTCTACACGCCAGAGACCCGGCCTTATCTGCAAGGGGCCCGGTTGACCGCCCCCAGTATTGATGAAATCGGTGTGCCGGTGAAGATCATCACTGACAATATGCCAACGCATGTGATCTCAGAAGGCAAGATTCAAAAGTACTTTACTGCAGCTGACCTGATCACTTTGGATGGGCATGTGGTCAATAAGATTGGTACCTTCCAGAACGCATTGGCTGCCCATTATCATGGTGTGCCCTATTTTGTGTTCACCCAGGCGGCGGATAAGTTCAAACCCAATCGTGCATCGATTGAAATCGAAGCGCGTGATCCCCAGGAGATCAGGATGTGCCGGGGGGTACCGACCACCCGGCAGGACATCGACGCCTATTACCCGGCCTTTGATATCACCCCGCCGACCTTCGTGGCCGGGGTGATCACCCAGCATGGCATTCTGAGCCCCTACGACCTGGCGCGTTATTTCGGATAGTATTTATAGAGGAGTTAAGCGTGGAATCTGCAATTATCACCGGTACCGGTATCTATGAGATCCCCGGGTTTGAGTTCGACCAACAAACGATCGATACAGACTATGGCCAGGCATTGGTCAATATCGGCAGGCAGGGCGATTTTGAGCTGGCTTTCCTGGCCCGGCATGGCTTATCGCATACGACCCCGCCGCACATGATTAATTACCGCGCAAACCTGAAGGCGCTGCATTCACTCGGTGTGAAGCGCATCCTGGCCAGCAATGCCGTCGGTTCGATCAGTCGGGACATCCCCCCTATGGGCCTGGCGTTGCTGACGGACTTTCTTGACTTTACCAGCGGCCGGGCGCTCTCGTTTTATGATGGCGGCGATTCAGGTTTGGCCCATACCAACATGGATGTGCCTTACTGTCCTGCACTGCGTAAAACGGTGTTAGCCTTAGCCCCGCAATTTAACCTGGCAGTGCATCCCGAAGCGGTTTATGTGGCCACCAATGGGCCGCGCTTTGAATCGCCGGCAGAAATCCGCATGTACGCCCAGCTGGGCGGCGATCTGGTTGGGATGACTGGCATCCCGGAGGTCGTCCTGGCGCGGGAATTGGGCATGCACTACGCCGCCATCGCCTATTCAATCAACTGGGCGGCTGGCCTGGAAGCGGAAATGTCATTTGTCAGCGATCAGATGATGGAAATCAGGCAACTTTTAGCGCAGCTATTGGTTAATACATTAAAAGAACCCATATCTCTGGATTGTGGTTGTGATAAGGCTGTCATGATGATGCAAAAACCTGCTCATTAGCCTTTTAAATTAATCAAACAGAGTTTCAGGAAGGAGGTGCTCCTCATTAGATCGAGTCAAGCCTTTATTTAGTTCTTTTATTCATCTAATCAACACTATGTTTAAGGAGACAAATTATGAAAGAAGTTATTAGCATGTGGAAGAACACCCGGATGATCATCCTGGTGGCGCTTTCGGCTGCAATTTACGCAGCATTTCTGATCGTGTTCAAGGGTGGTATCCCGATCGTTCCCGGCATCACAGAAGTGCGTCCGGCGAATGTTTTCCCGCCTGTGTTCGGCTTGTTGTTTGGCCCGGCAGGCGCCTGGGGCGCTGCCATTGGCAACCTGATCGGTGACCTGTTCGGCGGTACCCTGGGGATTGGCTCCATCTTTGGCTTTGTGGGCAACTTCTTCCTTGGCTTTATTCCATACAAGATGTGGGGTGCTACCTTCGGCCTGGTTTCAAAAGACGATATGTCACAAAATACCAACAGCGTCAAGAAAGTTGTTGCTTTTGAGCTGGTTGCCCTGGTTGCAGCAGCTGCCTGCGGCATCATCATTGCCTGGTATCTTGACATTGTGGCCATTGTACCGTTTGCCTTCCTCTCCATCACCATCACCGTAAATAACTTTGCTGCTGCCTTTGTCCTGGGCCCAATTCTGCTGGTTCTGCTCTACCCTCGGGTCAAGCGCTGGGGCCTGATCTGGACGGATATTATGAAGGAAGAAGATGTGGCCAAGGGCTTTGCTAAGACCATCGGGTCCATCCTGATGATCGTGGGTTCCCTGGGCGGGTTGATTGTGGGCGTATTGGTGGCCATCGGTGCAGCTGGTCAGCAATTGTATGGGTTCGCAGGTCAACAGGGGCAGGCGGCTGTTTGGCTGTCTGTGCTCCCGTTCCTGCTGATGATCCTCGTGGCTAGCTTTATGCTGTCTGGCCGTGAGCAATTTGTGGAGGAAGAAGAGTAAGTCTCTTCCCTTTCAAACTGATTTAAAAGGTGAGTGGTTGAACCAGCCACTCACCTCTTTCTTATAAGGATTTATTTGCGATGAGCACATTACCCAAACCTGTGGACACCCTGCTAACCGGCGGCACAATTCTCACCATGAATGCTGACCGGGAGATAATAACAAAAGCTGCATTGGCTGTCGATGCTGGGAAGATCGTTTGGCTGGGTCCGGCTGAAACCGCCGTACAACAATTTCAACCTAAAGAACGGATTGATTTGAATGGGCGGGTGGTAATCCCGGGTCTGGTTAACGTCCATGGGCATTGGGCGATGACGCTTGTGCGGGGATTGGTTGATGACCGCCCCCTGGAAGAATGGCTGGCGAAGATCTGGCGGGTGGAAGCCGAGCTGATCTCTCCTGAGACGGTGGTGTTTGGCTCTCAGCTGGCAATGATCGAGATGATTCGCGGCGGTACCACTTGTGCGGCGGATATGTATTGGTATTACCCGGATGTGACGGAAGCAGCCCGTGAGGCTGGTTTTCGCATTGTGACAGGGCCCAGTTTTGCTGAAATTGAGGGCTTTGAAGACTATCGCAACACCAACCAGGCCATTGCCATCGAATACCTGGATGCCTATCAAAGCGTGCCCCTGGTGCATCCATGCATCCAGGCGCATTCCGCCTATACCACCAGCGGTCCCACATTGGAACATGTAGCCCAACTGGTTCATGAGCGCGGCTTGCTGTTTGTGACACATGCTTCTGAATCCAAGGGTGAGCTGGATTTGGTACAGGAAAAACACGGCAAACGCCCGCTGGAGGTTCTGGATGGGTATGGGTTGTTGCGTGAGCAAACACTGTTAGCGCACTGTGTGCACCTCACCGATGGAGAAATTGCCCGATTAGCAGAAACAGGCACATCTGTGGCGCATTGCCCTTCGTCTAACCTGAAGCTATCTTCAGGCATTGCCCGGGTGGCGGAGATGATGGAGATGGGCGTAAATGTGGGAATCGGCACAGACGGTGCAGCCAGTAATAACGACCTGGACTTGTTTCATGAAGCGCAGCTGGCGGCCCTGGTGCAAAAGGGCGTAACCGGCGATCCACGTGTGCTCCCGGCGGAATCGGTGTTTGCGATGCTGACCATCGACGGTGCCCGGGCTGTTGGGCTTTCTGACCGGATCGGCTCTTTGGAGGTCGGTAAATCCGCCGACCTGGCGGTGATTGACTTTAGCTCAGCTAACCTAACCCCCAGTTATGACCTTTATTCACATCTGGTTTACGCCGTGTCGGTGGGGGATGTGCAGGACGTGATGGTGGCAGGGCGGCTGTTGATGAAAGACCGGGCGATGCTGACTCTGGATGAGGATGCTGTTCGTGAGGATGCTAATCGGATTGCCCGCGAGGTAAAAGCACTGTAGCTGGTAGCGGGTAGCTTGTAGCGGGTAGGGTGTGGCTCCTAGCTGATAGGAGATAGCTGATAGCTCATAGCTGATAGCTGATAG
>JBLRWR010000152.1:0-4552 GCA_047921135.1 Candidatus Brevefilum sp. | reverse complement strand
GTTGGACCATTTCGCGCATGCCCAGGGCCAGGCTGATGGTGACCACGGCGGGCAGCCCTTCCGGTACGGCGGCGATCGCCAGTGAAACGGCGATCATGAAGAGTTCAGTGTAGGTTTCCAGCGCTTCCGGGCTGAAAAATTCTGCTGTCCCTGGCTGAAGAATGAAACGGATGGTCCCGATCACAAACACAACGCCACTGACAACTAAAGTAGCCCAGCCCAGGATTTTTCCAAACTCGTCCAAGCGGCGTTGGAGGGGTGTTTGTTCATCCTCGACCTGCTGGAGCATCGTGGCGATCATCCCCAGCTGTGTTTTCATGCCGGTACTTGCAACGACGGCCTTACCCCGTCCATACGTTACCAGTGTGCCCATGAAGGCGGTGTTACTGCAGTCGCCTAAAGGAATGTCCTTTTCGAGGATGATTTGCGCATCTTTTTGAACCGAAACGGATTCACCGGTTAGCGAGGCTTCATCAATACGCAGGTTAACGGCTTCCAGCAGACGTACATCCGCCGGGATATAGTTGCCCGCTTCCAGGAACACGACATCTCCGGGAACAAGCTGCGCCGCAGGAACAGAGACCCGCTTGCCATCCCGGACGACAGATGCTTCAGGTGCGGCCAGCTTCTTGAGGGCGGCCAGGGCAGCCTCCGCCCGGCTTTCCTGGATGATGCCCATGATGGCGTTAAGGATCACGATGGCCATAATGGCGATGGCTTCCACATAATCTCCCAGCAATGCTGAGATAATCGCCGCGCCCAGCAGCATGTAGATTACAAAGCTGTTGATTTGTGCCCATAGCATTTCCCAAAACGATGTGGGCGGGGCTTCTTCAAGTTCATTTAAGCCATATTGGCTCTGGCGGGCACTGACTTCTGCACTGGAAAGGCCTGCTTCGGCGTCTGAATCCAGTTTTTGGAGCACTTCGGTGCTGCTCATGGCATGCCACGAAATCAATTCTTCATCCGATTTCTGGGTATCCATCACGATGTTGTTTTTACTCATTCAATTTTCTCCATAGAATAAAATATTGGCAATAATAATACGCGCAAAAAAAAGGCGCGTCCCTAAGATTATCTCCGGTTCTGTCAACGGCTAATCATGAAAAATGCCTTCCAATTATAGCTGATTTTGATTCTTTCTAATATATCCGGCGAAGGATTAAAACTCGCTTTGACCTGAATTGTTAAAAAAATGGGCTGTCCTTGGGATTAAGCACAGCCCAGCACTGAAAAGCAGGATTATGGGTTAGGCTTCTGGCGTGATTCTCGTCCCTGAAGGCAGGATGGTGCGTTTGGGGATGACCACGATCCCATCTTTGACGGAATAGGCATCGGTGTCCAGCTCTGTCCCGGGCGGGAAGGGCCGGATGTAGACATCCTGCCCCATGCGCACGTTTTTATCGATGATGGCGCCTTCAATATCGCAATTATTGCCGATGCCCAAAGGAATCTCGCCGGAATAATCATAGTAATCTGCGCCCATCATGACCGTATCTTTGATGCGGGTACCAGACCGGATCATGCTGCGGATGCCGATCACGGAGTGGTTGATGTTGGCCTGGTTGATAATGCAGCCTTCACTGATGAGGACATCGTGCAATTCGCAATCGGAGCAGCGTGAACCGGGTAAGAAGCGTCCGTGGGTATAGATGGGTGAGCTTTGGTCATGAATATCAAAACTGGGGTGGGGCATGCTCAGTTCAAGGTTGGTTTCGTAGAATGAGCGAATGGTTCCAATATCACGCCAGTAACCGCTGAATTCATAGCCATAAACACTGGGTTCATTGGCGACACAGTGGGGAATGATATCATAGCCAAAGTCATTGAAATCTTTATGGCTGCTTTTCATGGTGAGGATATCGATCAACACATCCAGGTTGAACAGGTAGATGCCCATAGAAGCCAGGTAGGGTTTCTCTGCATCATCGCGGGTGACAAAATTATCCAGGATGTTGGGGTCTGTGGGTTTTTCGGCAAAATCGACGATCTCGGCAGATTGATCCCGTTTTAACAGGCCGAAGCGTGAGGCCTCAGCCCGGGTGATGGGTTGCACAGCCACAGTGACATCGGCATTTTTCTCCCAGTGAAAGGCCGCCATCTTGGCATAGTCCATGCGGTAGAGATGGTCGCCAGCCAGGATGAGGACATATTTGGAACGTGAGGATTGGATTTCAAACAATTGCTTGCGGACAGCGTCGGCCGTGCCCTGGTACCATTCCATGCGTTCCATGGTCTGTTCAGCGGCCCAGATCTGCACCCAGCCGGTATGAAATGAATCGAAGTTATACGTGTTGGTGATGTGCCGATGCAAAGAGACCGAATTGAACTGGGTCAATACAGCGATGCGATAAATATTTGAATTGATACAGTTGCTGATGGGGATATCGATTAACCGGTATTTACCTGCGATGGGTACAGCGGGTTTAGACCGTTCCTGTGTCAGGGGGTAGAGGCGTTTTCCCTGGCCACCTCCCAGGATCACCGCCAGGATATCAGAATTCGTAGGCATCAGGACTCCTTTCCGCGCTTGGTTTGTGAGGTTTTATTCAGTTGTGCTGCCTATACCAATTTTAGCCGAAAATCCCATACTGATGAGGCTAAAATCATAATTGATTAGGTTAATCCGGCCTGCTATCGGTTTTTGCCCGGACAATGCGCAGGATTTCCTCAGCAGATTTTAGCGTGCCCTCGCCAACCGGCCCGAGCATTTGCGCCAGTTCAGCCAAACGGTCTGCATCTTCCAGGGGCAAGACCTCTACCTGCGTGCGCCCGTCCTGGATGGCTTTGGCAACCTGGTAGTGCTGATCCCCATAGGCAGCCAATTGCGGCAGGTGGGTGATGCACATCACTTGGTGCTGGCGGGAGAGGTTCCACAGTTTTTCGCCGACCACCATGCCCACCCGTCCCCCGATGCCCTGGTCAATCTCATCGAAAACCAGGGTGGGGATTTGGTCCGCCTTGGCCAGGACATTTTTCAACGCCAGCATCAAGCGGCTGGTCTCACCGCCGGAGGCGATCTTCACCAGGGATTTAAATCCTTCACCAGGGTTGGTTTCAACCAGAAATTCCACCCGGTCGATGCCGTGGGCATCAAAGGCGACCCGGCGTCCGTCTGGCAGGGTCAGGCCGTTCTCGTCCGGGCGTTGTTCGACAGCAATCCGGAAGCGCGCTTTGGCCATTTGCAGGTCTTGGAGCTCGTTTTCGACCCACTGGCTGAGATCCGTGGCGGTGGCCGTGCGCCGCTGGCTGAGGGCCTGCCCCTGTTCTGCCAGCGCCTGCAGGAGGCTGGTCTCTTCATTTTCTAGGTCTGAGATCCGTTCCTCAGCATGGCTGATGGATTCCAGGTCTGTACGGGCGTTTTGCGCATAGGCCAGGATGGCCTCGATGGAATCACCATATTTACGTTTGAGGTTGTTGATCAGGTCGATGCGCGCTTCAACCTGGTCCAAAAGGCGCGGGTTGAATTCGATGCCCTCGGCGTAATCGCGCAGTTCCAGCGCCAGCTCCTGTAAGGCTGTCACACTGGAGGCCATGCGCTCATAAAGCCCTTCTGTGCTCGTGTCAATCCGGGCCAGGCTGTGCAGGGCGTCCAGCGCTTCACCAAGCAGATCGTTGACCCCGCCGGCTTCGGGTGAGTCTTCTTCCAGGGCCATAAGGGCATGTTGGGCATGCTTGGCCAGGCTCTCTGCGTTGGCCAGCCGGGTGCGGTCTTGCCGCAGGCTGCTTTCTTCATCCGGTTGCAATTGGGCTGCGTCAATTTCCTGGATCTGGTAGGTGAGCATATCCACCCGCCGGGCTGCATCTTGCTCCATCGTCCGTAAGTGGTCCAGCTGCTTGCGCACCTCGAGGAGCTGCCGGTAGATGCCCCGGTAGTGTTGCAGCAAAGGGCTGGTTTCTGCAAAGCCATCCAGCAGAAACAAGTGGTTGCGCACCTGCAGCAGAGAGAGGTGCTCAGATTGTCCGTGGATATCGACCAGGTAACTCCCCACCTCGCGCTGCAAAGCGGCGGTGACCGTCCGCCCGTTGATGCGGGCTGTGTTGCGCCCTTCACGGCGGATCTCGCGCGCCAGGACGATAAAGTCAGGATCGTCGAGCAGCTCTTCCGGGGCCAGCAGGGCGTGGATGGGTTTCCGGACCCCCGGGTCCAAACGGAAGGTGGCCTCAATCTGGGCGCGCTCGGCGCCGGTGCGGATGGTGGTCGTTTCGGCTCGTCCACCCAGAACAGCTTCCAGTGCATCCATGATGATGGATTTGCCTGCGCCGGTTTCGCCCGTGAAGATCACCAGCCCAGAAGCAAAATTCAATTGCAGGTCTTGAATGATGGCAAAGTTTTCAATGCGGAGTTCTGTCAGCATAGCCAGGTCCTCACAGCCGACGGCTGCCAGACAGCCGATAATATGCCGAGGGCACTGCCATGACGAGGTAAACTACCTGGTAGCCCAGCGGGAGCAGGCTGAACAGGTTGAAGGCACCCACCCTTAAGCGAAAGATCAGGTTGAGGAGGGTCAGCACGATGAACGGCAGGCTGCCCAGGATGACCCCCAGGCCG
>JBLRWR010000151.1:0-4555 GCA_047921135.1 Candidatus Brevefilum sp. | reverse complement strand
TGGCAGCATTGTGAATGTCCATGTAGATCACCCGGTTAGCACCAAGGGCTTCAAGCAAATTTGCCACCACGCGGGCACTGATCGCTTCGCGGCCTTTGGCCATGCGATCTTGGCGTGCATAGGGGAAATACGGGATAACCACGCTGACAGAATGGGCACTGGCCCGCCTGAAGGCATCAACATACAGCAATAATTCCATCACATGTTCATTGACGGGCGCACTGCAGGGCTGAACGATAAAGATATCCTGCTCGCGGACAACTTCATCGAGGGTGACATGGGTCTCGGTGTCGGGGAAGTTGGTGGTTGTTGATTTCCCCATGGGCACGTTTAAGATATGGGCAATTTCATGCGCCAATTCTGGATGCGCGGTGCCGGTGAAGATGCGCAGCGGGTGTTCGGCCATGATTTCCTTTCTGTTCCTTCAAAAATCCGCTTGGAACCCTAATTATAATTCAAGATTTTCTGAACATGCGCCCAGCGCTAAACAGCCAGGATTGGACTCTTAGCGAGAAGAGGGACTTCCTGGCCTGACTGACCTGGTATGATAACAGTTTTTGCGGAGAATAAGCGCCCCTTTCGTATAGGCTTATAATGTGTGCCATGTTACTTATGATCCGGGTTGACAACCTGCTGGTCAATTTAGGGTGATTTGCTGGATGTAAATAATTAGAATAGGCGTGGCCTAATTCCTGCGGGGTGGGTTCGGTAGTGATCTCGTAGAATACCTGTGATAAATGTGACCGCATTCGTTGATAAATCGATTCAATTTGGGCGGTTGTGGAAGGTGGCTTTTTTCTGTGGAGAAGGGTCAAAATCCATAATGCTCCGCCAAATACAATGATCAATGCCGAGAGGAGTAATCCAAAATATTCAGCGGGTTCAGATTTCTCTGGGGATGGACTTGTCGGCATTGCGGGTGAAACAGTGATGAGACTTTCAAAGCTGGTTTCCCAACGGCGGGTTGAAAAGCTAGCTGTGGGTTCGAAGGGCACCCAGCCAAAAGGTTCAATGTAGATTTCCGGCCAGGCATGGGCGTTGGCTTCTGTCACCACGAATTTTTGCTGGTTGTAGTCAAAAGTGCCCGGGCCGTATCCGATTACAAACCGCGCCGGCAGTCCCGATAGCCGCGCCAGGATCACCATAGCGCTGGCATAATAATCACAATACCCGCGCTGCAGGTCAAAGAGGAAATGGTCTACGATATCCACGTCCTGCGGGGCGGGGGGCAGGTCTAAGGTATATTCGAATTGGCGCAGGTAGGTTTCGATGGCTTTTGCCCTGTTATACGGCGTTGTGGCCTGGGCTGTGATCTCACCAGCCAAATTGATCATGCGTTGGGGGACCTCAGGCGGCACCTGCAGGTAGGTTTCCAGGATAATTTCAGGTGGGACAGCCTCAGCCTCTCGCAATTGGTCTATTGTGTAACCCTTAAACCCAGTATTAACCTGATATTCCGTTGCACTTACACGTCCAGTCACATACTCGCCGGTGACCTCATGCCAGACAACTGTGACAGGATGATCAACGGATTTTAGTTCACCGGAAAAGTACAGGGCAGGCGAAGCATCTTCTGTTTTGCTGATGGTGTGCAGGACGGTGTGTGATGTTGGCCACTGATCCGCCTTGATCTCCTGGTTGGCCGGGATCATTTCCTGCTGAGAATCCCCATCCCCGGATATCCAGCCAGAGCCTGTGTAGACGTCATAAGCCCGGCCAAACCAATAATAGGCGGGCAGCCGGATTTCAGGGTCTACCTGAGGGGGCAAGTAGACCTGGCCGGGGTCAATCTCCATGATTTTCAGCGCTGACAGCTCAGCGCCGCTGCCAATCAGGTGGCTGCGCGGCATCCCACCGGGCGCTGAACGGTCAACGGGTGTGCTGGGTGCTTGTTCGAGACCCAGTGACGACACAAAATCTGATGATCCTTCGGTGGCAATCCGGCTTTGTAAATTGAACAATGAGCGGAATTCCTCCAGTGAAATGCTGGGGATCACGCTGGCAAAGGCCATAATCAAAGCGACAATCGGGATCATGGCGGAGAGGATATCGAAGCGGATCTCCTCTGAATAATCAACCTTCTGGGCCTCCCATCGGCATTCTCGTTTCAAATGCTCAACGATAACCATCATGGCTAAAACTGCGCTGAGGGCAACAATCAGCCCGGCCGTATCCCTTTTTGTGGAGCCGACAACGCCAATCAGGAGGATTAGCGAGGGCAACGAAGCCAAAAAAGCATGCCGCTGACGCCGCAGAAGCCACCCCATAGAGAATAAGGCATCCCACAGTAAACTTCCCCAGACAAGATTAATCGCCACCAGGTTTATCCCTGCGGTGTTGAGGGTCAGGTTGCGCAGCCATTGCCATAATTCGGAAAAATAAACGCTCAAGCTATTCAACCCAGCATAAAGATGATAGGCGATCGGTGCCAAATTGGGATAATTCAAATCCAGGGGACGGAAGATCAAGTGAAACTTTTGTGCTTCAGAAAATGCCCGAAAGATGTCCTGATACACGCCAGAATGAAACAGGATCAGGCCGAAAAAGCCGCCCACAAGCCCCAGAATAAAAACCAGCACAGCTTGGCGATTAACGCCGCCAGAGCACCAACCGATGGCTACAGCGGAGAGACCTAAAGGGACCAGCCAAGGGGCGGATAAGCGCCAGATGGCTGTAGTTAACCCGTTAACAAGCCCGATCACAAAAACCGCCACCAGGGTTAGCAGCAGCATCCATCCCAGGCGGTACTTAACATTGATAGGGAAAGGTTTCACATTCATTCTAAACTTTTCCAGCTGATGTCCTGGGGTTTTTTGATGGGCACTGCATAACCGGTACCAAAAACACGCCACTCCCATAAGGGATTTTCTTTGATGTCCAACTGATCAGCAAACATCTCTGCTGGAATGGCATAGGCGGTGATGCCTGCGTTCTGCAGGCGCTTGATAAGCGCGCTGGCACTACCCTGGCCGCCAAAACTGGAGGGGTCAAGCACGAGGAGGGTGGGGACCAAGCCTTTTGCTTTCAGCCAGAGCAGCGGATCCCACCAATCTGCGCTGATATCCGGCGTGATAATGATCAGGCTGGCGGCTTGCTTCAAGCTTTGCCGGCTTTTCCGCAGGAGCTGGGATAGGGGCTGGTTTCCTGCCTTTGCCAAGGCGAGGGCGCGCAGGATTTTCATCGTTTGATCACTGGCATAATGTGCATCAATCCAGGTGTTTTGATGGTCATTGGTGATTAATCCCACTGCTTTTCCTTCACGCGCACCCTGGTTTGCCAGTGAAGCCGCGAGAATAATACCGACTTCCAGTGAGTTATTGATACCTTCTCCAACTTGAAAGTCTGCATTCATGTCTTGTATGATCCACCAGTTACCAGTGGGCGTGTTTTCGAAAACACGGGTAGTTAATTGGTTGTGTTTGGCAGATAGCGGCCAATGGATGTGGTGTAAGGGGTCTTGAGGTTGATATTCCCGGACGGTGCTGACGGCCACGGATGGCTCCAAAGTCCCCTTGCTGTAACGGCCGTCTCCCGCCCGTCCGCCACTGGCGACCTGAATATGCGGCAGTGGCAGGATCGGCGGTGTGATCAAGATGTGCGCAGCAGTTGGGTCATGGATGGTTAAGCTAAACAACCCAAATAAATCCGATGTGTGCAGCGTCGTTGGCCCCAGCCTGAAAAGCCCACGCTGAGTGCACACGAGGCTTTTTTGCCAGCTGTTTTGGTTGTTGGCGCCAACACTTGTGCCGATGGCTTTTTGATGGCCGGGGATATCCGTGTGGTCTTCGATCTCTATCCAAAAAGCGGGAATAATACCAGCGTTGGTGACCTTGATGCGCCCTTCTAATCTGTCACCGACTTTTGCCCACCCATACCTGACCTGCCGCTGGATGTGGAGGTCATTCTTAAGATGATAAATCGAATAACTGCTAAACAATAAGACCAGGCCCAGTGCGATGAAGACTATCCACCAGGCTTTGAACGGGAAAATTAGCCCCAAGATGAACACCAATCCCACGAGGACGGGAATGACCCACAGACGAAGAGTTATTTTGGCCTGACTGGCTGACCTCATGGGTGGTTTCCCTGCAGGTCCTGTTGGCTGGGAAAGCTCAATTTGAGCAGATGTGACCAGTGTTGTGCTTTTTGTACCTGCGCTTTGACCAGCGGCTGTTTTGTATAGCGTGCTTGGATGAACACCTCTGTCAACTGGGTCACCACATCGCTCAGCTCGGTTGCGTTTGTTAATTGTTGACGATAAGCCTGGGCATATTCTAAGGGTGTCTGTGCAACTTGGCGGGAGAGGCCATGCTTTTGGTTCCAGTTAATCCAATCAACATAGATTAAGATAATTGCTAAGCGGGGGGGCATCCGTTTGGCCAGGGCGAACAGGGCTGGTGTTTTTAACTGCTGATTTTGCAGAAATGTGTTGACCTTTTGCCAAGTGTTTTGCAGCGTTTCAGCGGTAGCCTGTCCTACTCGTTTAAAACCATTGATGAGCCACAACCAAAGTTCACGAATCCAGGCAAAAATTCTCAGTTTGTTGAAAAAATCC
>JBLRWR010000150.1:0-4556 GCA_047921135.1 Candidatus Brevefilum sp. | reverse complement strand
GCGCCATAGATGATACAATCTATAAACTTTTGGCTGCATACGCGATGCCTCCAAAACCGTGATGAGGGACCCAGACATTGATGAACGCTAACCAGACCCACCCCCAAAATCAAACCCTTCTAAAAAACGCCGTCGTCATCACCCCTGCACCCCCGGGCGACTACCGGCAGGATTTTGTCGCCCTGCCCAAAGCCTATGGCACCCCAGCCTACGAAAACCGCCCGGATATCCAAGCCATCCGCCAGGTGGTCGATGAGAACCTCACCCGACTGGATGCACACACCGGGTTTATCCGCCGGATGGAGGGTAAAACGGTCATCCTCAAACCCAACCTGGTGACCGTCTACTCCCGCATGGGCCTGGTAGAACGCGACTACCCGGAGACAACCGATCCGCGCGTCCTGGACGCATTGGTCCTCTTCCTGAAACGGTATGCCCCCCAAATCGTGATCGCCGAATCCTCGGGCCGGGGCGTGCCGACCCGCGGCTCCTTCAGGGTGGCGGGGCTGGACCGCCTGGCTAAGCACCGCCAGGTGGCGTTAATCGCCCTGGAAGAGCAGCCGACATCCCGCTATTACCTCCCCGGGGCCAGCGTACAAAAGGAGATCATCATCCCCACCGTTTTTGAATCCGTGCTGCGCGGTGAGGCCTTCTTCATCTCTGTACCAAAAATGAAAACCAACCTGTATACCGAGGTCACCCTGGGCTTCAAGAATGCCATGGGCTTGCTGCCCTACAACCTGCGCCAGCGGCATCACCACTTTGCGCTGGATGAAAAATTGGTCGATATCCTGCGCCTGATCCAACCCGACCTGACGGTGATCGACGGGCTGGTGGGCGGTGAAGGCAACTGCCCGGCCCCGGTGGACCCCGTCGACAGCCGGGTGATCATCAGCGGGACCAACTGCCTGGAAACCGACCGCGTGGCAGCCCGCATGATGGGCTTCGACCCCGACCGGGTTCGTCTCTTCCAGGCGGCAGATGCGGGCGGCTTTGGCGACCCAGCCACCCTGGTGGAGGGCGATCAAACGGTCACCCCCTACCGGCCTGCAGACCCGTCACTGTTCAGCCTGGCCTTCCAGAGCCAGTTTCCCAACGTGCTGGCGCTGATCGGCCACAGCCTGCCCCATGCCATCCAGCTCGAACCCCAGGCCCGCTACGCCCCCCACCAGGCGGAACGTATGGCCATGGCCTGCCGGGGCGGCTGTTTGGCGTCTACCCGCTTTGGGTTTGAGATGATCTACCGCGAGGGCTTGCCCCAGGACTTCAATCTGGTGGTGATCATCGGCAATGGAGCCCAAGTCGATGGCCAGCGCATTTACCTGGACGCATCCGGAACACCCTACACCATGGCCGATATCGCTGCGCTGCCGGGCAAAAAACTGGCAGTGGGCAGCTGCACCCAGGGGCTGGCAACGATCGTTGACCGCCATATCGACGGGTGCATGCCCTTCCCCAACCAACCGCATGTGGCCTTACACCGCCTGACGGGCACGTACTGCCGGGTGGTCAGCCTGAAAAATCGGCACCTGTTGCCGCTGCTGGTTGATACCGTGCGGGCATGCGAGCAGCGAAAACGCCTCTACCGGGCTGGCATCCGCCTGGATTGCGAACTGAGCCGGGCGTATGGCCCGCCAGACACCCAGCCGCCCATACCGACAGAAGCTGAGCAGGACATCATTCCCTGGGCGCTACCGCCCCTGGAGCCTGATGAGATCAAAGCCTTGTGTGCCAGTGAGAATCGGGCTATGCTGGCCACCTTTTTAGGCTAAAGCATCACCCTCAGTGGGCCAACCAACGATGGGTGAGCAGCACCTGCGCAAACTTGAACCAGTAAACTAAACATTGGTAAAAAGGCACTCAGGACACAACAAAGAGAAAGATTTAATAATATGTCAGGATATATGGGAAAGGTTTTATGGGTAGATTTAACCCAAAAGACCTTTGAAGAAGAAACCATCCCCGAGAGGGTATATCAACGCTATCTCTCAGGCCTTGGGCTGGCAGCCCACTTGCTCTACGAGCAGATTCCCCCCGGTGCAGACCCCCTCGGCCCGGAGAATGTACTCGGGTTTGTCTCCGGGTTGCTGACCGGCACCCCCAGCCTGTTTTCGGGCCGCTGGATGGCGGTTGGTAAATCACCCCTGACAGGCACCTGGGGTGATGCCAATTGCGGCGGCTATTTTTCCATGGCGATCAAAAAGTGCGGCTACGACGGCATTTTCTTCAAGGGCGCCAGCGAGGAACCGGTCTACCTGATGATCGACCCCGGCGGCCCGCGCCTCCTGCCTGCAGACGACCTGTGGGGGGCAGATACCGCCAAAACTGAGACCCGCCTCTTAGAACGGCACAGCCAGGAGCGCAAGCCGGGTGTGGTGTGCATTGGCCCGGCAGGCGAAAAACGATCCTTGATCTCCGGCATCAGCCATGACTTTGGCCGCATGGCAGCCCGCTCTGGCTTGGGCGCGGTGATGGGCAGCAAGAAACTCAAAGCCATTGTGCTGGCCGGCGCCCACCCCATCCCCGTGGCAGACCCGACCAGGATGAAAGCCCTGAGCGAAAAACCGGCCCAAATCACCCGCTTCACCATCCCGCTCTCATCCAATTTGATGGCTGTGGCGGGACGCTTACTGCGCAACCCGTGGTTCATCTTCCGCTGGGACGGTATCTTGTTCGCTGGCGTGCTCAGAAAATGGGGCACCGTTGGATTGAACCAAACCTCGATCGAGTGGGGCGACGCCCCGATCAAGAATTGGGCCGGCACACTCAAAGACTACCAGCTGGACAAATCAAAACAAATTTCACCAAAAAACATCGCCGAACGAGAGCAAGCAAAGTACCATTGCCTGGCATGCCCCTTAGGCTGCGGCGGCACGTTCCGTTCAGTTGGGTTCAACCACGGCAGCCACCGGCCGGAATATGAAACCACACTGGCTTTTTCGGGCCTGATTTTAAACCAGGATTATGAGCTGGTGATCGAAATCAACGATCTGCTCAACCAGGCAGGGATGGACACCATCTCAGCGGGAGGCACGGTTGCCGCCGCGATTGAATGGTATCAGCAGGGCTTACTGACCGATGCGGACACTGGCGGCCTTGCACTCACCTGGGGAAACCGGCAGGCGGTTCTGGCATTGGTAAAAGCAATGATCAACCGTGAAGGGATTGGGGACCTCCTGGCGGACGGGTCCAAACGGGCTGCCGAGCGGTTAAATATCAAAGACCGTCAGGCCGCCATCGCCGCTGGCGGATCCGAATTGGCATTCCATGACACCCGCCTGGACCCGGGCTTTGCCCTCCACGCCGGCGTGGAACCCTCACCAGGTCGGCACACATCAGGCGCTTTCATCTACTACATCCTGTTCCGCTTGTGGACGCGCATCAAGGGTCTCCCCAAGCCCCCTTTGATCATGCGCAAAAAGAAATTTTATGCGCCAACAGAAGAACTCATCCAAAGAGCGGTCGCTATCTCTAAATTTACCAATTTCTACAACACATTGGGGATTTGCTTATTTGGCATGTATATTGGGATTGACCGGCTGCCGTTGTTTGCCTGGACCAATGCCGCCACAGGCTGGTCTCTCACGCCAGAGGAATACATGCATATCGGCCACCGGGTTCAAACGCTGCGCCAGCTGTTCAACATCAAACAGGGGGTGGCGCCCAAGGATATCAGGGTCAGCCGGCGGGCTTTAGGATTACCTCCGCAAGAAAGCGGCCCCCACCAAGGCAAACAAATTGACTATCCCGCCATGCGGCGCATATACTGGGCACATATCGGGTGGGACCCTGAAACCGGCGTCCCCACCCCAGAGACGCTCAAAGCGCTCGGCCTGGCTGACCGGGTGCAAAGGGGAGAGGCATAGATGGCTTATCAAATCACTGACCAATGTCGCGGCTGCCAGGCCTGCGTCCGCCCATGCCCAACCCAGGCCATCAGCGGGGAGCGGCACGCCATCCACAACATAGACCCGCAGCGCTGTATTGAATGCGGCACCTGCGGCCGGGTCTGCCCGTATGCTGCAGTCCACACCCCCCAGGGCAAGGTCGCCCAGCATATCAAGAAAAAAGCGTGGCGACGGCCAATCATTGATCGCAAAGCCTGTGTGTCCTGTGGGCTGTGTGTGACCATCTGCCCTGTGAGTTGCCTGGCATTGGAGTACGTGCAGGAAGGTATCAGCGCGCGGGGCTATCCCCACCTGGCCCAGCCCAACGCCTGCATTGCTTGCGAGTTTTGTGCGCAGATCTGCCCGGTTGAAGCCATCCGCATGGGGGAGCGGCAGAGCAAATCATCCCGCTAAACTGTGACTCAGGCATAATGACATCCTGCGATCCGGGCGATATAGTCTGTTCGAAGACGGTGCAACAACCTTAGTCTGTGATGAAAATATCCTGAAAGAATTAAACATCGCCCGAAAACCATTCTTGAGGTATTCAGCCAACTGCTTGCCAAAGAGGGCGTAAATCGTATAAACTTATCATCATCCCCCCAATTATTCAGGAGGACCGATGAGAAAACACATTTATCCCCTTTTAATAACCCTCATGATCCTGGC
>JBLRWR010000149.1:0-4593 GCA_047921135.1 Candidatus Brevefilum sp. | reverse complement strand
AAGTCCTCTTTTCATGAATAATAAGAATAAATTCATCATGTTAAACAGCTAAATAAGTCAGGCGTTACGATATCGACGATTATGCAACATCTTTTCTGTAAAATCTTTACAGTACCTGATTCAAAGAGGCATTGCCGGTATTCCTAAGACCGTTCGTAAAGAAAGAATGAGGGAGAATATCGATGTGTTCGATTTTGAATTGACAGAAGATGATATGGATGTGATTACTGCCTTAGATAGCGGAGAGAGTTTGTTCTTTTCGCTTATGATCCAGCACCCGTCGAATATCTAACAAGCTTGGCCAGATAAAACAGACGGTTTATTCATGAAACTAACGCCTTACCGCCTGATATTAATTTTCCTGTTTCCCTAAAACAATGCTGATGTCAGGTCCTGCCGGTACTGCCGGGCATCCGGGTGCGAATCCCCCAGAAGGGCCAATAGCCCCACAAAGATCTCCTTGACCTCACCCGCGCGGTAATTACGATCGGTGCGTAAAATATCCAAAAACCCATCCATGGCTGCCAGGATATTCCCCCGCCGGGCCAGCCGGATGCCATTTTTGAATGCCGCTTCCAGGAGGTGTTCGTGCTCTACCCTGTCATCTTTGTGTTCAGCAAAGGCCTTTGCCACGGGTTTCAACAACTGGGCAGTTGAGAATTCTGAGCTGGCGGGGAAGGAATCCAGCAGAATGGCGGCCTCATGGCCTTCACCCTGCAGCAGCAAAGCCCGGATCAGCCCCAAGAGCGCGCCGGGATGGTCCGGCTGTACAGAGAGAAATTGCCGGTACGCATCTTCTGCCTCGCCAAATTCACCCAGCTCCATCAGGCTGTTGCCCTTGGCATACATCAAGTCCTCTGGCAGCGGTGCCAGCTGACGGACAAAGTCTTTTAAACGTTGATCTGAGGGTACGCCAGAAAATTCCCCGGCCACATGGCCATCCACAAAGGCTTTGACCGCCGGGATATTGCGGATTTTGTAGCGTTGGGCTAGTTTCCCGTTTTCGTCCACGTTGAGCTTGGCCAGGCGAAAACGCCCCTCGCTTTCCCGGGCGAGTGCTTCCAGCTTCGGGCCTAAAACACGGCAGGGCACACACCAGGCAGCCCAAAAATCGACCAGCACCGGCACCTGGGTGGAATACTGGAGCACTTCGTATTCAAAATCGGATTCGTCAACATGTACGATATAATCTGGGGCCATGCTTTATCTCCTCAGTGTTAATTTTACTGCGAATTTGACACCAAGGGGCTAGAGATCACCGGAATCATCTACAATCCCGGGTTGCACGATCTCTAACACTTCGCCGTGGATCGAAATGATGATGCGGAACCCGATCATACCCAGGTACACACGGCTTTCTTCAGGGATGCCGATTTGGGCCAGTTTCTCATATTGGGCATCCATGTTCTTGAACTGGGTCTGAAGAGCAGCCAGGGTGAAAATATCATCCTGACCCAGCATTTCAGCGGCTTTTTCTGAGAGCAGGTCTTCATGGCCTTCGATTTGGGCCTGAAAATGCGTCCAAATTTGCCGGTCCACATCCTCAGCTGGGATATGACGTTTGAACCCGGCATCATCGACAATATAACAGGGTTCGCTGCCTATCCACCCGGTTTCCACCGGTTGGTCATATTCATCATATACAAGGCCTTCAAAAACAGCTTTGTTTGGCAAACCTTCCTCCATTAAGTACTTGTAAATTACACATCCACACTATATTCCCACCGTATAAGATTTTGATTAACCCGGGGGCTTTTATGCTTGTCTTAATGGTGATTATTGGACGATCACACGGGTACCCTGGTTATCTGCATGGATATATTCGTCATGGGGGACCGTGGGGGTGGTCCAGCGGTACAACCACTTGGCAGCCTGCGGGGTCATGTTGATGCAGCCATGGCTGTGCGGCACACCATAGTCATTATGCCAGTAGGTGCCATGGAAGGCAACCCCATCCCCGGTGAAATAGCTCACCCAGGGCACACCGGGCAGGTCAAACCCTGTGCCAAATTCGCTGGGCGGCGCGTACATATGGCGACAGGGGCGTTTGCGGGTGGTGCGATAAGCGCCTTTGGGGGTAGCAAAGCCGCCTTCTGGCAAACGCACACCGGTGGACACACGCATCACCCTGATGACCTTATCCCCAATGTAGGCGGTCAGGGTTTGACTGGCCAGATCAACGACCAGTTTCTTTTCTTCATAGGGGACCTGCGGAGACAGGGCGGTTAATTCCGTCTTGGGCACCAGCCGCATACCATAGGCCGGGATAAAGAACCTGGTGTAATTCCGGTCATCCAATAGCTCATACCAGGCCAGGTCTTCTTCATCGGTGATCAGATTGGTGACCCAGAAGGTTGATCCATAGTAGAAGCGATACAGGCGCTTACGGTCTGGGGTTGCGCTTGAGTAGGCATCCAGGTAGGGGATGGTGATCTCGCCCAGGCAGCCCTTTTCCGGGATCATCAGGGCTGGCGAGTTGATCTGCATCCTGACTGGCTGGATATATCGTGAGTGGGCATAGCCTGAGCCATCCAGCTGGTACCAGGTCCGGTTGGCAGAGCTATCGTCATCTGCCACTTTGATGCCTGTGATCTTATGAAGGTGATCCATTTTCAGTTCAGCGGTCACTTCTGCGTTGGCGTCGGGTGACGCATAGAGGGGATAACGATCACGCTGCACACGCCCTAAGAGCTGATGACGGCTGCGCGTGGCAGCGTCCGCATCCAGGCGGGGGAGGAGGTGTGTTGGGAGCAGCAGCCCCGCCAGGCCGGTGCTGCAAAGCTTAATAAATGCTCTTCGAGATAGGGGGGCACGCATCATTGGGGTGGGTTATGGACGGACGTTGACGACAATGCCCACATGAGACCAGTTGTAAAGCCATCCGGCCTCTTCTGTGACCATATTGACACATCCATGGCTCATGGGCGTGCCAAAGTTACTGTGCCAGTAGGTGCCGTGGATGCCGTAGCCCTTATAGAAGTACATGGTATAGGGCACATCCTTTAAATAGTAGCCGGGGCCAGACATATCGGTATAGCGCAGCTTGATCCACACCGCGTAGGTTCCCAAGACGGTGGGGGTATTGGGTTTGCCGGTGGAAACGAGGAACGAGCGAACGACGGTATCCCCTTCATAGGCGTACAGGCGTTGTTCTGAGATGACAATATCAATCCAACGATTACTGCTGCCCGTTCCTGGCGGGATAACGGGTTGGGGGGTGTTGGTTGGTGTGGCTGTCGGCGTTGATGTGGGCGTAGAAGTGAGCGTATTTGTCGGTGTGGCGGTGGGCGTCTGGGTTGGGGTGCTGGTGAAGGTGGGGGTGAAGGTTAGGGTGGGCGTGAGGCTGGGCTTGACGAAACCTTCAGCGGGGAGCGGGGCGGCCTGGTTGACGCTGCTGCCGATCCTGGAAGGGAGAAAGTCTGCGCCTAACATGAGCGCGGCCAACAGCACCAGGGCTGCCAGGGTCCACAGCCAGACCGGGCGGTGGGTTTCGACCAAAATTGGTGGCGGAACTTTTACCGGAGGAGGAGGGCTTTTCGTGCGGATCTCACGGGTGGCTTCCTGATCCATCCCTGGGATGGCCCGAGCGGCACGCTCGCGTGCCCAGGCTAATGCCGCAATTACGCGGGGGTCTTTGGGTGCCAGGTCCGATGCGATTTGTAGGTAGGCCAGGCTGGCCTTGGGGCCTGAAAGCCCGCCCAAAATCAACCAGCCTTCCAGCGCATCAGGGTGATTGGCAACCACCTCGTGGGCAAGCTTGCGCGCCAGCGCTCGATCACCACGCCGTAGGGCGGCTTTACTCTCTGCAAGCAAGTAATCTTCAGCGCGGGTCATCATCAGGGACTTTGTTGGGGTTGCAGGGGTTCATTATTTAAATAGCACAAAATACCAGCCACGATGCCCTCTGCCACCAGGTCGGTCTCTTCGGTGAGCAGGCGATAATCCATATTCATAAACCCTGCTTCGATAATGGCTGCCATGGTGCGGGGGTCAATCTCATTGAAGGCATGGTAAAAGGTCATGTCATCGGTTATTGACCCTGCATGGTAGGCCAGGCCTGTTATTTCGCCGTAGCGGGTGGACAGGCATTGGGTTAATCGTTGGCTTTCAGCAGCATCCCTGGTGGCTAAGGCTGCAGCCACTTTAAAACCTGTGGCCTGATCGTTGATGTATTGGCAGGAATCCAAATGGATGGAAACAAGCACAGCAGCCTGGTATCCCCACAGGCGCTGGTCAAATTCCTGGAGCAAATCGACTTCATACCCCTGGTCGGTGAGCATCTTTTGCACCAGGGTGGCAATGTGGAGGTTCAATTCAGCTTCTGTGACGTTGTTTGCGCAGACCGCGCCGGAATCGAAGCCATAATGACCGGCCACGATCCCGACATTTTCCCATTGCACATTCTCACCAAATTGTGTGATGGGACCAGGCTGGAATTGGCTTCCCAGTGTTTCTGAATCAAGTACCTGGGCCATTCTGGCCTCCAGGCTGCTCTCGACGATGCTGCCGGGCGTCCAGATTGTGAACACGGTAGCGACGATAAACGCCGCAGCCAGCACAGTGGTCAGTCCGTTCCAGAAGTTGAAGACCCCT
>JBLRWR010000148.1:0-4645 GCA_047921135.1 Candidatus Brevefilum sp. | reverse complement strand
GGTGCTGATCTGCGGCCGCTACGAAAGTGTGGATGAACGCATCCGTCAACACCTGGCCACAGATGCCATCTCCATCGGTGACTATGTTCTCACCGGCGGTGAGTTACCGGCGCTGGTCATCATCGATGCGGTCACGCGCCTGCTGCCCGGTGTACTGGGTGACCCCGGGGCACCCCTGGATGATTCCCACGCCACCGGCTTGCTCGAATACCCCCACTACACCCGCCCGCCTGATTTCCGCGGCTGGAAGATACCTGAGGTTCTGCTCTCTGGCAACCATGCTGAGATCGCCCGCTGGCGCCGCCAGGAATCCCTGCGCCGCACCTTAAAGCTCAGACCCGACCTGTTGAATAAAGCAAATCTCACTCCTCAAGACATAACATTCTTGGAACAGCTGGGTTACCAACCCAAACAACATGCTCACCCACCCACAATCAAAGATTAATGGAGAAAAGAATGCACACAGAAAAAACGAATTATGGAAAAATATTTTTACTCGGTTTTGGTTTTTTTGGCGTCAGCGTCATCTGGTCAGTATTCAATATCTTTGTGCCGGTTATCCTGGCCGAAACCTTTCAATTACAGGCAGGTGTGATCGGCATCATCATGGTGCTGGATAATGTGGCCGCCCTGCTGATCCAACCGCCCCTGGGCATCCTCTCAGACCGGGTGCGCTCTCCGATTGGCAGGCGCATGCCGTTCATCGTTTTGGGCGCCCCATTAGCGGCGGCCGTATTTGGTTTCATCCCCTATGCCCAGGTGCTGCCCCTGTTCATCTTCAGCAGCGTCGTCTTGCTGCTGGCCATGGCCTTCTGGCGCACACCCGTGATCGCCCTAATGCCAGACATCACCCCTTCCCGCAATCGGTCACAGGCCAATGGCATCATCAACCTGATGGGTGGTTTGGGTCAGGTCCTGGTGACCTTTATCAGCGGGCCGTTATACCGGCAAAATCCGGCTTATCCCTTTTTCTTAGCCAGCGGTTTGATGATCGTCGCCACAGCGCTAGTATTCATTTTTATTCGGGAACCCAAAGAATACATCTCCCCAAAATTGCACCTGGTGGACAAAAGCAAGGTGAATGGGTCTGAGCAAAATTCGCTCGAAAACGTTTCGATGATCTTCACCCAAAAAGACAAAAGCCCTATGTTCATCTTGCTGGCGATCCTGTTCTGGTTCATCGCCTATAACGCGCTGGATACCTTTTTCAGCCTGTACGGGATCAACTACCTTGGTTTAGATGCCGGTGATAGCTCAGCCCAAATGTCCTATATCGGGCTAGCATTTATGATCATGGCCGTCCCCGCAGGCATCCTGGCCCGCAGGTTTAAACGCAAGGTGATCATCAACATCGGGATCTGGGTCATGGTCGTCTGCGTGGTTCTGATGTATGTATTACCTCTTAATTTCCTCACGATTCAATTATTCTCACTGGTCGGCAATGGTTATTATGTGCTCTCGATCGTACTCATGGTTGCTGGCCTGGGCTGGGCAATGATCAACGTGAACTCGCTGCCCATGGTCGTTGACATGACCGAAGATATCAACGTGGGCACCTATACCGGTCTTTACTATTTGGCCTCCCAATTTGCCGCCACAGTCGGGCCGCTTGTTTTTGGCTGGGCAATTCAATTTGCAAACAACGATTACCGCCTGTTGATGGCTGTCTCGCCTGTTTTCCTGATCCTGGCCTTCATCATGATGCTGAATGTACACCGTGGGGAAGTCAAAACAGGGATTGAGCCAAAATGAAGTGAAGGGTAAATCCACACCAACAGGTCTTGTAACAAAACGCGTTTAGAATTATACTTAAAAGAGGGTTTCATTAAAAAACCCTATCAAAAACCCTATACATTTTGGAGGAGTAACTCATGTCGAAAAAAATTCTTTTTCTCTTTTCAATCCTTATGATTGGGAGTCTTGTCCTGGCTGCTTGTGGACCGACTGCCCAAGAAGAAGGAGAAGGTATCTTAGTCTGCCAGATCACCGATACAGGCGGTATTGACGATAAATCCTTCAATGCCACCGCCTGGAAGGGCATCACTGACGCAGAGGAACAACTGGGCATCCGGGGAACCTTCATTGAGTCCCAAGAAGTTGCTGACTACGAGAAGAACATCAATGCTTTCATTGATGAAGGATGTGACCTGATCATCACCGTCGGTTTCCTGATTGGTGATGCAACCGCCGCTGCCGCAGAAGCCAACCCGGAACAGAAATTCTCCATCGTTGACTATGCCTATGACCCGGCCATCCCCAATGTCGTTGGCCAGGTGTTCAACACTGACGAAGCTGCCTTCCTGGCAGGTTACGCTGCAGCAGCCGTCACCCAAACCGGCAAAGTGGGCACCTTCGGTGGTCTGCCGATCCCCACAGTCACCATCTTCATGAAAGGTTTTGTTGAGGGCGTCAATTACTACAATGATGCCAAAGGCACCAACGTGGAAGTCCTCGGCTACAACATTGAAGACGGCTCAGGCTTATTCTCGATGGATTTCTCCGATCAGCAGAAGGGCCGCGAGCTGGCCATCTCCCTGATGGACGAGGGCGCAGATGTAATCCTCCCCGTTGCAGGCCCCGTTGGCCTGGGCGCAGCAGCCGCCATCCAGGAACGTGGAAATGCTTATGTGATCGGTGTGGATGCAGACTGGGTTCTGACCAGCCCTGAATATTCCAGCATCACCCTCACCTCCGTGATGAAGAAAATGGATGCCACGACCATGGCCGTCATCGAATCCGCCATTGACGGAACCTTCACCGGTGGTGTTGAGGTCGGTACGCTCGAAAATCAGGGTGTCGATATCGCCCCCTGGCATGAACTTTCGAACCTGATTTCCGCCGAAGTGCAGGCTGAACTCGATCAGATCCGAGAGGATATCATTGCCGGAAGAATTGCCCTGCAATAAGGCCACAAGGTAAAATGTACGGGTTGGAGATCTTCTCCAACCCGCATTTTTATATATGCCTGTAATTAACGGGTAATTTATTATTAGTTCATTACCAACGAGAAAAGGGGATCTTATGACGCCTATTCTTGAGTTAAAAGGAATCACCAAGCAATTTCCCGGCGTGTTAGCCAATGATCACATCGACCTGACCCTCAATAAAGGCGAAATTCTGGCTTTATTGGGTGAAAACGGCGCCGGCAAATCGACCTTGATGAACATCCTGTATGGGCTTTACCAACCTGATGAAGGAGAGATCTTCATCAATGGTGAGAAAGTAATGATCAGTTCGCCTACCGATGCCATTGAAGCAGGGATCGGTATGGTCCACCAGCACTTCATGCTCATCCCGGTCTTTACTGTGGCCGAAAATGTTATGCTGGGGTATGAATCCGTCAAATATGGCGATTTTCTGGACCGGGAAGATGCATCAAAAAAGATCAGAAAAATCGCTGAAACGTTCAATTTGTCAGTTAATCCAAAAGATTTGGTCAGGGATCTGCCGGTTGGGGTTCAGCAGAAAGTCGAGATCATCAAGCTGCTGTATCGCGAAGCAGAAATCCTGATCTTTGATGAACCGACAGCCGTCCTCACGCCGCAAGAAGCGGATGAACTGTTCAAAATCATGCGATCCCTGGCCGAACAGGGCAAATCGATCATCTTCATCACCCACAAGTTGCGCGAGGTGCTGGATGTCGCTGACCGCATCATGGTCATCCGTGTAGGCGCGGTGGTCGGTGAGACCACCCCGGACGAAGCCGATAAAAATTCTCTGGCGGCAATGATGGTCGGCCGGGAAGTCAGCCTGATCGTAGAAAAAGAAGAGAAGACGCCAGGAGGCGTGGTCATCAGCATTCAAGACCTGGTTGTGGCGGATAAGTTCCAGAACATTGTAGTGGATCATGTTTCATTGGAGGTGCACGCAGGGGAAATCGTGGGCATCGCTGGCGTACAGGGCAACGGACAAACCGAACTGGTGGAAGCCATCACCGGCTTGCGAAAAAGCGCTGGGGGACAAATTACGCTGCTGGGCGAGGATATCAGCCGCGCCACACCCCGCCAGATCACTGAGCTGGGCTCGGCCCATGTCCCGGAGGATCGCCAGGCGGACGGACTGGTTTTGCCGTTCCCAACCGCAGAAAACCTGGTGTTATGCACGTATTATAAAGAGCCGTTCTCAAAAGGCGTTGTACTCCAGTACCAAACCATCCTGGACCACGCCGAAAAATTGATCGCTGACTTTGACATCCGCACGCCCAGTGCGCTCACGCCTGTCAGCAACCTATCCGGTGGCAACCAGCAAAAGGTGATTATCGCACGTGAACTTTCCCGTCCCATCCAGTTTCTAATGGCATCCCAGCCCACCCGCGGCCTGGATGTCGGCTCGATCGAATACATCCACAAACGCATTGTTCAAAAACGGGATGATGGGTGTGCTGTTTTATTGGTCTCACCTGAACTAGACGAGATCATGGAGCTTTCCGACCGGATTGCGGTCATGTACCGGGGAAAGGTCCTGGCAGTTGTCAACAGAAGCGCTGTAACCAAGAAAGAGGTCGGTTTGATGATGGCCGGTGTGATGCCAGAAGAAGACTTCACGGCCAAGAAAAAACACGTTGTCGAGAGAACTTTTTAGGAAGGTGCGCTTATGAAACGTGAACCTAATAAACTTGAAGAGGCTGGCAATGTTCTGTTGCAAG
>JBLRWR010000147.1:0-4800 GCA_047921135.1 Candidatus Brevefilum sp. | reverse complement strand
GCTATATGTTCCAAAATTCGCTGCAGAATGAGTTTAAACGCCGCGGCATGGACAAGGTCGCAGCCACCGTGGTGACCCAAACCGTCGTCGATAAGGATGACCCGGCTTTCCAGAACCCCACTAAGCCGATCGGTTCCTTCATGGACGAAGATGAAGCCACCCGGCGCGCCGAGAATGAAGGCTGGGCAGTGGTGGAAGATGCCGGACGCGGCTGGCGCCGTGTGGTGCCCTCACCCATCCCAACCCGTATCGTTGAGGCCAACGTGATTGATGCCCTGGTGCGAGCCGGTGTGACGGTTGTGGCGGTGGGCGGCGGCGGCATCCCGGTGGTTGTGGATGAGCATGGTCATGTGAAGGGTGTTGAAGCTGTGATCGATAAAGACTTCAGCTCTGCCCTGATGGCAGCCAATATCAATGCTGATTTGTTCATCATCAGTACTGCGGTGGAAAAAGTTGCCTTAAACTTCAACACACCCGACGAGGTATTCCTCGACGAGATGACCGTTGAAGAAGCTAAGCAATATATCAAAGAAGGCCACTTCGCCCCCGGTAGTATGCTGCCCAAAATCCAGGCGATGATCAAATTCTTTGAAGAAGGCGGCAAGAAAGCCCTGATCACCGACCCCGAGCACATCAGTGCAGCCCTTGAGGGCAAAACCGGGACGTGGATCACCCCCTAATGACGATTGACCCGGGCTGCTATGCAGAACATAGCAGCCCATTTTAATCTTTAATCAGCATGACCTAACGATGGGAAGCGCTATGAAACATAAATTTTCACATTACCTTTGTTCTTTGTGCGGCGCAACATACGGCCCTGAAGAGGTGACCTATACCTGCCCTAAGGACGGGGGGAACCTGAGCGTTATTCTTGACTACGATGCGATCAATGCCCAATACAGCGCCGATAAGTTTATGGACCTGCCGGAGGCATCCCTGTGGCGTTACCTGAGTTTGCTGCCTGTGGGCGACCCTGGTGGTGTTGGTACGCCTTTACGCCGTGCAGGCTGGACGCCGGTTTATAAATCCAACCGTTTGGCGGAAAAACTGGGTTTACAACACCTGTGGATCAAGGACGAAAGTCCCAATCCGACAGCTTCATTTAAGGATCGGGCCAGTGCCATTGTTGTAGGCCGGGCAGCCGAAATTGGCGCAGAGGTCACTGTGGCAGCCTCAACCGGCAATGCCGGCGCAGCGCTGGCTGGTATGGCAGCCGCTGTGGGAGCGAAGGCGGTGATTTTTGCACCGAAAACAGCCCCACCCGCCAAGATTGCCCAATTGATCGTGTTTGGCGCTAAGGTTTTACTGGTGGATGGTAATTACGACCAGGCTTTTGATTTGAGCATTGAGGCGACGCATAATTTTGGTTGGTATAACCGCAATACGGGTTTTAACCCCTTCACTGCGGAGGGCAAGAAGACCGCTGGCTTTGAGATTTGGGAACAGGTCATCCGGCGTTTGCCCCAGGACAGCAAGAACCTGACGGTTTTCATCCCGGTGGGTGATGGCAATATCATCTCTGGCGTGCACAAAGGGTTCAAAGACCTGCATGCGCTGGGATGGCTGGAACGCGTGCCGCGCATCATCGGTGTGCAGTCTACCGGTTCGGCCGCCATTGCCAACGCGTTTCATCGCGGCGATGAAGACATTCAGCCCGTCCAGGCAGATACCCTGGCCGACAGCATCTCCGTGGACCTGCCGCGCGATGGCGTGCGGGCGGTGCGTGCGGCCCGTGAGACAGGCGGCACCTACCTGACCGTGCCCGATGAGGACATCCTGGCCGCGATCGCTGAACTGGGCCGGGTGGGCATTTTTGCTGAACCGGCTGCTTCTACAGCTTATGCTGGCCTGGTCAAAGCGGTTGCTGAAGGTGTTGTTGAACCGGATGACCCTGTTTTGGTGCTCAACACCGGCAGCGGTCTGAAGGATGTGAAAGCGGCCATGCAGGCTGTTTCTGCGGCGCCCATTATTGAACCCACTTTGGATGCGGTCAAAAAGGTGCTGGGATGACATCCCCGATTTTCACTGTTGTTGCGCCCATTTATAACGAATTGGAGAACATCCCTGAGCTGTATCAACGCGTAAGGGACGTGATGGAGCGCACCGGTGAGCCTTGGGAATTGATTTTGGTGGATGACGGCTCGACAGACGGATCCACCGCAGTGATCCGCAACCTGGCGGAGAATGACTCACGGGTGCAGCCGGTGATCTTTGCCCGCAATTTCGGACACCAGATCGCGGTCACAGCCGGGGTGGATTACAGCCGCGGCGATGCGGTGATCATCATCGACGCCGATTTGCAAGACCCGCCCGAGGTGATCCTCGAACTGATTGCTAAATGGCGCGAAGGTTACGAAGTGGTGTATGCTGTCCGCGAGGAACGCGAGGGTGAATCCTGGTTTAAGCGCACCACGGCATCTTTGTTTTACCGCCTGATCTACCGTATCACCGATGTAAAAATCCCGCTGGATACGGGCGATTTTCGGTTGATGGATCACAAGGTTGTGCAGGTGATGCAACAAATGCGCGAGAAGCATCGCTTTTTGCGGGGCATGTCGGCCTGGGTAGGTTTCAAGCAGGTAGGCGTGACCTATAAGCGGAAGCCGCGGTATGCTGGCGAAACCAAGTATCCCTTCAGCAAGATGTTCAAGCTGGCGTTAAACGCGATTACCAGCTTTTCATACTTCCCCCTCCAGATGGCGACCTTTATTGGTTTTGTTGCTGCAGGGATTAGCGTTATTGCCATCCCGGTGGTGGCCATCCTGCGCTTGATCACAGGCACCGCCCTGTTGGGGCAGGCGACCACTTTGGTGATTGTGCTGTTCCTGGGCGGTGTGCAATTGATCAGCCTCGGGATCATTGGCGAGTATATTGGCCGAATTTACGACGAAGCAAAAAACCGCCCGCTTTACATTGTGGCGGAGGCGCCCGACCGTGATGTGCAAGATACGGCGGGTTAAAAAAATTTCTGCGATGACTTTAAGCGCAGATCTGGATATAATCACTATTCAAATTGTCTGACAAATTTTCAAGGAGACCATAATGGCAAAAATTGACTTAACGATGCACCCCGATCGCCTTGAACGCACCTTAGCGCGCGTTCGTGAGCGGAACATCATCATCCCCACCTATGCGCAGATGCGCGACCCCAGCCGCATCCCGGATAAGATCAAAGAGGACCTTAAAGGTATCGGCTTGTGGGACCTGCACCCGCGCAACCTGTTTCGTATCTCCTGGCATAACGAGCCCAAGCCCAGCGGCGGCCTGTTTGGCGGGGTGAACTTTATTGAATTTCCCCAAAGCCTGACCGGAACCCCAGCCCGCATCGTGGCCTTGGTCGGCAAGTGGTTCCCGACTGGTGCCCACAAAGTTGGTGCAGCATTTAGTTGTTTGGTGCCTCGCCTGGTGACGGGCCAATTTGACCCCACCCAGCAAAAGGCTGTGTGGCCTTCCACTGGCAACTATTGCCGCGGCGGTGCCTACGACTCAGCGCTGCTGGCTTGTGAGTCGATCGCCATCCTGCCTGAGGGGATGAGCAAGGAACGTTTTGAGTGGCTGGCCAGTATTGCGGGTGAAACCATCAAGACCCCCGGTTCCGAATCCAATGTGAAAGAGATCTTTGATAAGTGCTGGGAATTGCGCAATTCGGGCCAGGACCTGATGATCTTCAACCAGTTTGATGAATTCGGCAATTACCTGTGGCATTATGCCATCACCGGCAACGCCATGGAAGAAGTTATCAAGAAAATAGCCGGCCCCAAGGACGAGTATCGCGGTATGGTATCTGCCACGGGTTCGGCCGGCACCATCGCCAGCGGTGATTACATGAAGCAGAAGTTCCCGGGCAGCTACATTGGCGCTTCAGAAGCCCTGCAATGCCCGACCCTGCTGAACAATGGTTTCGGGGCACACCGTATTGAAGGCATCGGCGACAAGCACGTTCCCTGGATACACAACGCGGCCAACACCGATTTTGTGATTGCCATTGACGACAACGCCATTGTCTCACTGGCGCGGTTGTTCAACGAACCTGAGGGCAAAGCCCACCTGGTGAACTCCGGTGTGCCGGAAGACCTGGTCGCCAACCTCGACCTGCTGGGTTTCTCTGGTATTTCCAATGTGCTCAGCGCGATCAAGACTGCCAAGTACCTGGAAATGGACGAGAATGACATCGTCTTGACCGTTTTGACCGACAGCATGGAGCTTTACGAAAGCCGCCTGGTTGAATTGCACGAGGAGATGGGCGAATATACTGCTAAAGATGCCGCCGCCGATGATGCCCGCTGGCTGAAGGGTGTGACGACCGACAACATGGAAGACCTGACCTACGTTGGCAAGAAACGTGTGCATAACCTCAAGTACTTCACCTGGGTAGAGCAGCAGGGCAAGACCTACGAAGAGATCCAGGAAATGTGGTACCAGCGCGATTTCTGGACCGAACTTCAGGCACAGCTCCCCGAGATTGATGCCAAGATCGAGGAATTCAACGCCAAGGCAGGCGTGTTGTAGGTTTATTTGTGAACAGTTAACCGTGATTTGTGAATAGGGTGCACATCTGGTGTGCGCGGCCTATAAGAAAAATCACAACCATAATCACAGGCAGGGTGTGTCCAAATTTGACACACCCTGCTTTTTTGTGTCCGCGCTCCAGATAAATCGATGTGTAGAACCTTGGTTAAGGGTGTTGAAAAACGAACAATGATTACTCATCATTTGTCAAAATCCATAATTAATTCTATTAACTACTATTATTATCTACTTTATATTAATGCGTAGGGGCAACCCTTCGCGAAGCACTCT
>JBLRWR010000146.1:0-4867 GCA_047921135.1 Candidatus Brevefilum sp. | reverse complement strand
CCCGGTAATCTCCGGGAGGCAGGCTCCCAATGGTGTAAACGCCATTGGAACCCGAAATCGCATTCGAAACAAACTGCCAGGTACCGCCAACTTCTGTCCAGGCACTAGCGGCGATATCCCCCAATGCGCCGCCCCCCACCCTGGTGACTGTGCCTGAAATCTTCCCGGCCAGCGCCATAGCCGCGTTGATATTGGGCGTGACCTGCCCATCGGTCACATTAAAATTAGTTGCCAAATAAAATAATGTTTTGTTCTCATAATACTGGGTGGCATAATTTCCGGCAGGGTCGTCGAATTTGGCACGGTAAATACCCGTTCCCAGGCCGCTGACCACATAGTCTCCGCTGGCATTGGTAAAGGCTGTGCCAGCCACTTCCCATGTCGTACCAGTGATGTGGCGGTATGCTGTCACCCGGATCCCCACCAGCGGCGTGACTCCATCGCTGGCAGTTATGGTGCCGATCATCAAACCGGTGCCGTTGACCTGTGCTGATCGCACAGTCGACGCCATCTGCAGCTCCCAGGCCTCCCCTGGTTGATAGAGTGAGGCGCTTTCCAGTTCTGGCCAGTCTTCCAGCAAGCGCAGCATGCCCAGCCCACCAGTAATCTTGATGATGTTGGCGCCGTAATACGCCTGATACTCGCGAATACCGCCATTTTCGCCTACAAGGTCCAGCATCTGCTCCAGGCGGAATTGGGCGTCAATGGCCAGCTCAGGCCCCCCGCCGCCTTCAGGGCGCAAGCTGACCACCATGGTGACCTCACGCGTCGCTGAAGCCACTATGGCCTGCCAGACAGCTGGGTCGATCTTTGTCGGTGCATCCGCTTCAGGCAAAGGTGCCGCCTGGCTTTGTAAAACCTGCCCCCCGGCCAGCGCTAGGAGGATCAACAATGCCAGGCTGGTGATGATGTGTTTTTGGGTCATAATATTCGCCTTTCAGCCTTGATGGATAAAATAATCTGTTCTGAACACCATTCAAGATGCTTTTGAAAACTCAAGTTCCCCATAATGAAAAATAAAAATAATGCCAATAAAAAACTGACCATTGAAGGAACCCCATCCAAGCTGTGAATGAACAAAGTTAGCGAATAGGTTTCAGCAAGCCCTGTTGTCCCTGGTATAGGTAAAGGTCTCCTGCCCTGTAAAAGAGCAGGAGACGGTCTTTATAGGTTGAAATTAAGTTCCTGGAAGGCAGGTAAAACCTGCCATCCAGGATGGATTAATAAGTATTACTCGCAGTGCGGCGGGCCTCCTGGCAGCTCTCCATTATTGAACTGATCAAGGAAGCTAGCCAGAGCAATGAACTGTTCACGCACGGCCGGTTCAAGAATATCGGCGGGCGTGTACGCACCAAGCAGCGCTTCTGCTTCAGCCAGGGCTGAGCCAAGCACAGCTGGATTGGCGGCTTTCAGCGGGTCAACATTGTTGATGCTCAGCCAGGCAGCCATATATTGATGCGCCAGGATGATATAGGCATTGCCGCCTGCGGGCGGCGTCCAGAACATCGTGTACCAGGTGTGGTCCACATACCAAGCATCGCTGAGGAAATAAGCATCGCCGCCGGCCTTCAGATCCCAGGTTGGGTCATAGGGGCCAGCCGGTCCGTACGTCGAATGAGTCTTCCAGTAACCCTGGGTGTAGGTGCAGCCCATAGGCCTGAAGTTGCCAAAGTCGTTATCGACTTCGTACTCACCTGATACCAGCATGATCTCGTACCCGACAGGGCCATAACCAGCGCCGAACTGCGTGCAGTCGACAAAGCCTTCTGCCGGCAGGATCACATCCGGGAAGGTCTGGACATAGCCAGCCTCCAGCACCTCGCACACCGCGTAAGTCACACCAGGCATAACCATATTGAATTCGTACTTGCCGTCAACACCGGTAAGAACTTCGACATAGGTCGCTTCCCATTCCATGGCTACAGCATCCCAGGCGTAGAAGTGGATCTTCCAGCCGGGCAGAACGGGTTCAATCAAATCATCCCACGCTCCGTCTGCGTTCATATCCTCCCACTTGTAACCGGACTTGACGCCGTAGATATCACAGGAATCTGACGCTACAGGATCCCAGTAGTTGGATAGGCCGTACATTTCCGGAAGGGTCACATGGGCATTGACCGTGTTGCTGACCACAGATGGACCCGGGTCGGTATCGGCGGGCACATAGACACTGAAGGTACTGTTTCCACCCACAGGAACAATGATGGGCACCCCGGCATCCGGGCCTTCATCGAACACAACCACCAGGGGCACATCACCGATATTGGTGAACACCACCTGGAAGGTCGCATTTTCACCAGGGATCACATGTTCGGTCATACAGGTCTTGGTCAGCGTGAAGGCTGGGTGGACCAGGTCAACGGAAACAAAGTCACTGGCTGGCAGGATGTTGGGGAACCCAATGGGTGAACAAGTTACATTGGCAGTGTTGACCAGCGGGTCAGCGTCGCCGACCTGAACGACGTAAGATGGTGTCAGCACATAGGGCGCCGCACCCGAAGCCAGGGTCACCGGTTGGTTAATGCCCAGCATGGTATCCGTGATGGTGCACTCCAGGTTCGGTGTGTCCATCGAGCTGGTGTTGGTCAGGGTGATGGTGTAATGCACCGTGTCGCCAGCTTTTGAGTATTCTTCCACGGCCGTCTTGGTAAAGGTGATCGACGGCTGGAACAGGTTGATCGAGTGTTGCGCAGTCGCCGGTAGGATGTTCGGGAAGCCGACCGGGGAGCAGCTCGCAGAAGCAATGTTCACAAAGGGATCAGACGCTCCCACCGGGATTTCAAAATCGGTTACAGTGATCACTTTCGGCTCAGCACCTGAGGCAATGGTGAAGCTCTCATTTACACCCACAAGGGGATCGGTGACCGTGCACTCCAGGTTCGGTGTGTCCATTGAGCTGTTGTTATAGAGCGTGATGGTGTAATCCACCAGGTCGCCGATCTTGCTCAGTTCGTCACCGGTCTTGGTCAGTGCGATCGCCGGCTGGAACAGGTTGACAGAATGGTCATCGCTGTCCGTTGCCTGGACCACAGAATCACCCACATAGGTGCACGAGACAGAGGCCGTGTTCGGCAGAGGATCTGGATCACCTCCTTGAACAACATAAGTTGGATAGAGGGTCGTCGATGCGCCGGTGGCCAGGGTCACATGAGTGTCAAGGGCCATCAAAGGATCGGTGATATTGCAGTACAGGTCAGGGGTGCCCATGCTGCTGGTGTTGGTCACGGTGATTTCGTAGTTAATGGTATCGCCTACTTTGCTCAACGGGTCGCCTGTCTTAATGATCTCGATATCAGGAATCCATTGATAGTTGCCAAAGTTGCGGTTTTCCAGTAAATCGCCACTCTTCACGTTCTCGTCATAGACTCCAGACCCACAAACACCGCCGGTTGGGGCGGGATAAGACTGGAACCATTCGGACTCACACTCTTCAAAGATTGTGTAGTTGCCAGCGGGCAAGGGTAACACATAGCTGCCATCAGCTCTTGTGAGGACACAGATCGGGTCATAGCCTACCTGGACAGCACAGATCTGCCATCCTTCTAAGCCAGGTTCGCCCTCATCCCAGATGCCGTTGGCGTTCATGTCGTGCCACTTATACCCTTTGACGATGTTGTACACCTCCACACCCCACTCTTCAAAGCCATCGTTGTTCGGGAAATTCATCCCAAACATGGTGTAGAAGACAACGTATTGCTCACAGCCTTCACCCAAGTAGATACATGCTTCGTCGTACTCACCAAAGTTTGCATCCGGGACCAGCATCTTCAGATTGCGTTTGCCGCTGCCGGCGCCGTAGGTGTAGTTGAGTTTTACATGGTTGTCCTCATCCGCATCCAGGTTGTAGACTTCTTCCAGGATGAAACCTGGGAAAGTCCCAAAATCTGTGGGGTTTTCCCCGGGAACAAAACCGGTGATCAATGCTGCGTCGGTTCCGCCCAGCCAGATCTGCACCTCGTCCAGTGAAAGGAGCCACTTGGGATCATTATTGACCTGGTTGATGTCCAGCTGGAACTCCCGGTAAAGCACACCTTCATACAGGACCATGGGAACATCACTCAAGAGGAGCGATTCAGTCCATGCAGACGTCTCTTCAAATTCAACCGGTCGGAAATCGGAATTGTAACCCTGGACAACCTCTTGATTCGATTTTTGTATTCTTAAAAACGGGTCGAATACGCCTGTGCCGCTGGCATCGGTCGGGACAAAGTGCTTGAAGATGGCGCCGTTGATCTCATACATAGGCGTTGTGGGGCTGATTACATACTCTGCGGCAATTGCAATAGCCACCACCGATATCAGCAAGATAAGCGTAATGGTTAAAGCAATAGGCACTTTACCCCAACGCTTAACCAAAGATTCAAATTTATTCTTTAGCATAGTCATTGCAAAATCTCCTTATCTTGGATTTGTATACAAAACCATAACTATTTTTGGGTCATTTCTCGCGTTCGTATTCATTATTTCGCCCCATATTACTCCTCTCTAATCTAATCAGAACAGGTGTCGACTCAGTTTGATCCAGTAACTTGGTCAACATGATGCTTCTTAAAAAGCACCTGACGCCTCACGGAGGAGAAACGTCTTTCATCAATTGCAATAAGGACAAAAAGTTCGGTGGATTTCCACAACTGTGAACCCGATCTTAAAGGGAATTAATTAATCAGTCACCTCCTTTTATAAATGAGGTTAATGACAAAAGCCTCCAATAGGCTAAACTTTATATGGACCTTTTAATTTTATTTGTGAACTATAGTGATGGCTCTGATGAGCAGATATTGCAAAATCCGTTTGATGCCGCACAGTGAATCCGGAACAAGGCGCACAGAGATTCCGGAGCATGCCGCACAGTGATTCCGGAGTAAGG
>JBLRWR010000145.1:0-4891 GCA_047921135.1 Candidatus Brevefilum sp. | reverse complement strand
GCTGATTCACCTGTGTTGGGATTTTCAAGGGTTAAGTCGTCCATGGGGGGTATGCGGGGCTCGTTATTATTCGTACTTTGCTGAATGAGGGTGTTCTCATCAGCATCATTGCCCATAGTTCCACCGTCTGCTAACTTGACTTTAGCGGGGACCTCTGTGGAATATGCGGTTTGGCTTTGATCGCCCCTGAAAACAATCCCAGTTTTTCTGATCAGGGTCGTTGTGCTCTCAACCAGGTCAGCTGCAATCAGGTCCGTTTGAACCATCTCAGCATGGCCTTCTTGAATGGTGGGATGTGTGTGCGCGGGTGTTGGCCTGGCCGCTTCAATCGAATACCCAACTGCCTCGGCTGTGTGATCCGATTTCAAATAATCAGATTGCAGCATGATCAAAACCCCCACAAGGATCAGCGAACAGGAGACAATCAAGGTTAATCTAAGCTGTTTCATCTCAGGCAATTATAACCAATAGTTGATCCTCTACAAGGCAAGCAAACGGTGAGCGCAGCCATTCAGCAGCGTGGTTCAACCATTAAACGCTGGGTGATGTTGGTTTTTACTAAACCACTGCTATGGCTGACTCTGCTTGTCGACATTGATCCAGGCACACATCAAAGGAGCGAGGATACAATTTTCTCCCTAGAAGGCCTGCTTGACGAACAATCCATCTGAAGTATTGCAAGAAGCCGGCCAGCCGATACGCTTTAATTGGGCGAAAACTGACAATTTGCGGATCGGATTCCCCATCTGGTGCCGTTTATGATATGATTTGGATAGCAAAGACCCTACAGGAGCAGCGTTCATGTCAGAGCAGGAATTCACCTTAGAAGAGCAGGTTAGCGGGCTGATCGAACAGATCAACGCTTATATTGAGCAATATCACGGGGGCTCGGTTGAACTGGATCGTATTGAAGGCAAGACGGTGTATGTGCGCCTGGGCGGTGCTTGTGAGGAGTGTCCCCTTTCTCCAGCCACCTTGCAAGGCTGGGTGGCGGGCACCTTGCGCCAATTTTTCCCGGATATTAAGGTTGAGCAGTCCTTCTGATCCCCAGACCGTATTAACCCACATGTGTGTTTACATTGCAAAGCGGGGGAAATCTACGCGTTTAAGTGATGATGTGCTGCGGATGGCCCCAATTGAACCCACATGGGCCTAAAAGAGACTTACTTACCCCCGCTGGCGCCTAATTGGATTTCTTTTTGCACGGCATGGTAGAGCGTATCGCTGCGCAGCTCATCCAGGGTATAGCAGGTGGCATCGAGATGGTCTGCCAGGTCCTGCGCCAGGCCTTGGTCAAAGGCCTCATGTTCCATATTGATCACCACGGAGCGCACATCTTCATTGGCAATCTGCTCGGCAAACCGGTGCGCTTCTTTTTGCGGAGACCCGCCGGCCATGGTCACATTGCCGGCACCATCGGTCAGGATGATCAGCAACGGGAAGACGTCGGGGTGGAGGATTTTCTCGCGTTGAAGCACTTCATAGGCCATTTTCAAACCAGCGCTGAGGGGCGTTTTCCCGCCTACCGGGATATCAGCCAGGGCGTGCTGGGCGAGCAAAACAGAGTTGGTTGGAGGCAGCACCAGGGTGGCACGATCCTTCTGGAAGACGATCAGGCCCACCCGGTCCCGTCGTTGATAGGCGTCGGTTAGCAGCGAGAGGATGGCGCCTTTGGTGGCGGCCATACGCTCAGCCACCGCCATCGACCAGGAAGCATCCACCAGGAACAGGATCAGGTTGGAAGCCCGTCGGACCCGCACCTTGCGCTGGTAATCCTCCCGCCGGATAGAGAAGGCCACGTCCTCCTTATGGTCCTCCCGGGCTTTCTGGAAGGGCGCGGCTGCCCGCAGGGTGGCATCAAAGGCCAGATCGTCCGCTTTCCCGTGGGCCGGACGCGCCTGGATGTAGCGCCCGCGCTTGCGGTCGGTTTGGGTCTGAGAGCGGCGGCCGCTCTGTTTGCGCATCATTTCGTCGAGGGGGGTATCTAACCGGCGGGGTTCGAAGGTCTCGCCGGGTTTCACCTGCTTCCCGCCATCCCACCAATGCGCGGTGGCATCGTTGAAAATATCCTGCCGGGTGGGTTCTACGGGCTCGGGTCCAGCGGGTTCGTCGCTAATTTCGAGGCGGGGGGAGAGAGGCTTTTTTTTTCACCGGTCTGCGATTCGTCCGTCTGCGCCTGCTCCTCAGACGGTGCGCCTTCGGAGGCTGCGCCTTTGAGCTGTTCGATATGCTCTTCAAGCTGGGTAACGCCCATTTCAGACTGTCTGAACAGGCCGGATTTGACCCGGTGGGGCAGCGCCAGCTCAGCAGCCAGCGCGATATCGCGCGGGTTAATCGCATCTCGGCCTTCAAAAGCGGCATGTGCGCGGGACGCTTTCAGGATCACCAGGTCTGCCCGGTGGCCATCGACCTGCATTTTCGCCGTCAAGTCTGCGATGACGAGCAAATCTCGGCTGGTATAGCGCACTTTATCGACCAACTGGCGCGCTTTGGCGATCTTTTGTGAGAGCTCCTGTTCCATCGGGAGCCATTTCTGCCGAAAGGCTTCCGGGTCGGCTTCGAAGGCCAGGTTGCGTTCCATGATCTGGACGCGCTGGCGGGGTTCGAGAATGCCGCGGATTTCCACCGATAAGGCAAAGCGGTCCAGAAGTTGCGGACGCAGGTCGCCCTCCTCGGGGTTCATGGTGCCCACCAGGATGAAACGCGCCGGGTGCGCAAAGGAGATACCCTCGCGCTCGACGATGTTCATACCCATGGCGGCCGAATCCAGCAGGACGTCCACGACATGGTCGTCCAGCAGGTTGACCTCGTCGATATAGAGCAAGCCGCGGTTGGCCGCTGCCAGGACGCCCGGTTCAAAGTGACGTTCGCCCTTTTGGATCGCTTTTTCGATATCCAGGGTGCCCACCACGCGGTCTTCTGTGGCGGAGATGGGCAGGTTGATGAAGGGTGTCTGGCGGGTCTCGATGGGCAGGCCATTTTCATCCGCTTCGAACCGCTCCCGGCATTCCGTACACCAGCTGACCGGTTTTTGGGGATCGCACCCGAACCGGCAGTTATGGACGACCTGCACCGGTGGCAGCAGGGCTGCCAGGGCACGGGCTGCGGTGGATTTACCAGTGCCGCGCTCGCCGCGAATCAATACACCGCCGATGCGGGTGTCAATCGCATTGAGGATCAAGGCCCGGCACATACGTTGCTGGCCAACTATGGCTGTGAAAGGATAAATAGCTCGCATTATTTTTTACTTTCGTTTTTTCAATTGCCAATAAAGTTTACCACGTCAGTGTAAGAATCTCCATAACTTGTTTAGCCTTTCTGGTGACCAACAGGGTTTGCCGGCAGCTGATTAGCAATTATCCTCATCTGGCTGATGAACGCCAGTTATAGGCTAAAATAAGGTCATGGCTTGGAACATACACGCACAGGATTGGGCAGTTTCACTGCTTAAAAGCCATGCCGCCGGTGATAAACTGCGGCATGCTTACCTCATCACCGGGCCGGAGGGTGTAGGGCGGCAAACGCTGGCTGTTAATTTTGCCCAGGCGTTGAACTGCACAAACCCGCCCCAACCCGGTGAATTTTGTGGCAATTGCCGCGATTGCCGCCAGCTGGCTGACCTCACTCATCCGGATTTGAGCCTGCTGCTCCCGGTAGAGGATCATAAGGATATCCTGATCGACCAGGTGCGCGCCCTCCAGCATACGCTGGCGCTCTCGCCATACAGCGGGGCTTACCGGATCGCCCTGCTGCCGGATTTCCAGCGTGCCACCAAATCGGCAGCCAATGCGCTCCTGAAGACCCTCGAAGAACCGCCTGACAGGGTGATCTTATTGCTGACCGCCACGGCGCCTGAGGTCCTGCTGCCGACGGTCGTCTCCCGTTGTGAGGTCATTCGCCTGCGGCCGGCCTCGATCCAGGCCACCCAGGCCTATCTGCATGCCCAACGCGGTTTGGATGCCGACCGGGCACGCCTGCTGGCCCATATTTCAGGGGGACGCATCGGCGCCGCGATTCGTATGGCAGAAGACCCCGCCGCCCTGCAGGAACGCAGGTCGTATCTAGATGAACTGCTGGCGTTGTTGCCGATTAAGCACTATTTGCGATTTAAGCGCATCGAGCGTTTTTCCAAATCGATCGATAAATCCCGCCAGAAACTGGGTGAGATTTTTCCGGTCTGGCAGTCCTTTTGGCGCGATGTGTTCTTGCGGGCTGCCGGGGAATCCCTGCCCCTAGTCAATGTTGACCTGGAGGCCCAAATCGGGCAGGTGGCTGCCCAGGTGACGGCAGAGCGAGCACGAGACCTGGTTATCGCCCATCAGGCGGCCATCCAGCACCTGGACGCCAACGCCAATATCCAATTGCTGCTCGAGACGCTCGTCCTGCAGTGGCCGCTGGTGGCTGTACAACCAGCCGAAGAGGATGTGTTATTAAAAGTGGAAATGGATTAAGGTTTTATTGGGGGTCTACCTGGTAGATTTGTAAATCTGAGAACTGGATGGTCATGGCATTGCCGCTGATCGTGCGGGCGAACACCCCCAAACCGCCCCTGCGGTTGCTCGCAATGCGCTGTTCAAACTGGTAGGTGTCGTTGATGTAGAGCTGGAACAGCCCGCGGACGACATACAACCCCAATCGATTGGCGGCAGGCGCCCCGGGTTGCACCCGGATGGCCGATTCCCAATCCCGGATGGGGATCGTCTGGCCGCCCTGGATAAGCTCCAGGCGAACCTGCCCGGCACAATCGATCAACAGGCGGTAGTAGTCGACCTCTGATTGTTGCCAGAAGAGCAAGCCCATGTGGTCATTGGGCTGGCACAGCGAGGTCTGGAGGGTAATTTCCAGGTAAAAATCCTCGGGCAGGATGTGCTCGCTGCGGCTTGTCAGGCTG
>JBLRWR010000144.1:0-4939 GCA_047921135.1 Candidatus Brevefilum sp. | reverse complement strand
GCCACGGCGAGGACTCCCGCCAGGAAGCTGCCATCATGCCCCTTAATTTACTCCCGGCGGGGACTGCCCTCCCGTTGATCGCTTACTTCCCGGCACCCCTCCCGGCGGATTACACCATCAGCGCCCGGGTGGCGTTTTTATTGCCCGTCATGCCCGATGACACACGGTATTTGCCCGCTAAAATCGAGGACCAAACCCTCGAACTAAGTGAGGACGGCCGTGTGGGGACCGTCACCGGTGCGGTCAGCCTGCCCGCCGGGCAGCCAGCGGCGCGCTATACCTGGGTGAGCGCCACCGCCTTCGACGCAGATGGGCGTGTGGTGGCCGTCCGCCGCTGGGACAGCGCGGAACCGCTCTCTGGCGGCGTATCCCTGCCCTTCACCCTGTACCTGTACAGCCTGGGCGGGCCGATCGACCGGGTGGACCTGCTGGTCGAAGCCCCGGCGGAGATCGAACCGCCTGTTGAAGAATAAAAACATTGCTTTCAGAGAGGATTGCCATGCACACCAATCCAGCCACTTTGCCCCCCTGGGGATCCCGCACCTTCATCATGGGCATTATCAACGTCACCCCCGACAGCTTTTCCGGCGACGGGGTGCTGCAAAGCGATGATGCCCTCCAGGCCGCAGTTTCCCAGGCAGTTCGCTTTCTGAACGAAGGCGCAGACATTCTCGACATAGGCGGCGAGAGCACCCGCCCGGGAGCAGAGCCGGTGAATGTCGCACAAGAGCTGGCGCGGGTGGTGCCGGTGGTAGGCGCCATCCACGAAGCCTATCCCGATGCCCTGATCTCTGTGGATACCTACCGTTCAGTTGTAGCACAGCAAGCCCTGGCGGCAGGCGCAAGCTGGGTCAACGATGTGTGGGGCCTGCGCGCAGACCCCGACCTGGCCGCTACAGCGGCAGCACACGGCGCACCGGTGATCCTGATGCATAACCGTCTTAAACCCGGTTCTGCCGAACTGCAGGCGCGCCTGGGCGGGCGTTATGTGGGCGTAGAATATGATGATCTGATCGGCGATATCTGCCGTGAGCTGATGGAAAGCGTAGCCCTGGCCCACGCTGCGGGTATCCCCGATGCGCACATCATCCTCGATCCCGGGATTGGCTTCGGCAAAACCGTATCGCAAAATCTTGAGCTGCTCGACCGCCTGGACGAGATCAAAGCCCTGAGCTACCCCCTGCTGGTTGGCCCTTCCCGCAAGTCCTTCATCGGCTACACGCTGGATCTGCCGCCTGACCAGCGCATTGAGGGCACGGCAGCCGCGGTGGCACTATGCATCGACCGCGGCGCAGATATCGTACGCGTGCATGACGTGGGCGTGATGGCACGGGTGGCCAAGATGACCGACGCCATCGTCAGACGCTAAGGGAGTATTCCCTTTTTACATATACATATCCAATTGTTGATTGTCCGATCTATACAATCCCCTCTTTGTAGTAAGGGCACAGCATGCTGTGCCCTTACAGGCGTTGATCAATCCAGCAGGTCGTGTACGTTTTGGATGGCGTCATCAATGCCCGCACCCAGGAAAATCCCCCGCATCCCCTCCCGGGCTGATAGGTTTTCATTAAAGTAGCGCCCGCCAAAGCCCAGCTTGGGCTGGCCGGGTAATTCATCCAGTAAGGCTTGCATTTTATACAATGGCCGGGCGGAATGCTCAAAACTGGCCGAGAGGATGATCATATCCGGCGAGACATCCTCCGCGTAAAACACCAGGTCATCGACCGGTAAATCCGCCCCCAGGTATTCCACCTGGAAGCCCTCCCGGCGCAGGAGCACCGCCAGCATCAAAGGGGCGATCTCATGGAACTCCTCCGGTGCACAGCCGATCAGGATTTTTGGTGCATTGGTATAAATGGGGAAGGCCCCCAATAAGTTCATCAGAACTCCCCGAATAAAGGCTGAGGCAAAGTGTTCTGTGGCGATGCGAATTTCGCCCCGGTACCAGGCCTCGCCAATCTCCACCAGGCAGGGATAAAACACCTCCAGAAAGATGGTTTGAATGTCATACATGCTCTGGGTGGCATCCACAATCTTTTTGGCCTCGGCCTCATTGTGGCTGGTCAGAGCTTTATAAAGCTGATCGGCGTAGGCGCTGGTCGGAAAGCGCGGCGCCAGGGTGGGCTCGGGTGCCATAACGGAAGGCAAGGCCTCTGGCCAAATGCCCTCTTTCCGTAACGCACGGTACTCACGCACTGCATTGCTGATCGAAAGGCCTTCATCCATCCGGTGGGTAATCCAGCGGATGATCTGGATATCACGTTCAGAATACAGGCGGTAGTTATTGTCCAGGCGGTCGGGGTCCAGCAGGTCATAACGCCGTTCCCAGGCGCGCAGGGTCACCGGGCGCACACCGGTGCGCTCACTGAGGACTTTGATGGTGTATTTTGGATCGGTGGTATATTCGGCGATCGAAACCATGGATCACTCCCTTGATTTAACAGTTGACCAACCTTTTACAAAATTTTACCGCGAAATCCAGCCGCTGGCCTGGAATAATTCTTCCAAAAATACTTCCCGTTCTTCTGTGGTCATCGGCCGGGGTTGGGCGTAATCCTCCAGCTTGGCGGTGAGCAATTCGGTGCTCAGGTGGCGTCCGTCATAGAACGTATGGCGCTGGATGACCTCCCAGCTGGTTTGAACGATCACATTACCGTACATATCGATGACCCAATTCTGATCAAAGAATAAATTGCCCAGGCCGTAGTCAATGAAGGCGTCATGAGCAAAGGTCATGGCCTTAGGGCGGTGCGCTTGGCTGCCATTGACGATCACCGCGCCGGCCTCGGCCATAAGCCCAAAATCGCGCACGTGATGTTCGGCAGCAAAATCGTAATAGTCCTCGTAATACTGGTAGGTGGCGATGGGCAGGTAGCCTTCAGCGCTCAGACGGCTGACTTCCTCTGCCATCCATTGGTAGTCCTCACAGGGCGCCGACCCGCCCCCATCGTCTGTCGCCCAGGCAAAATCAGGCCCAAAGGCATTACAGCCGATGAAGGCCAGCTTGTTACCGTTGTGGGTGATCAGCAAGGGGGATTTCGCCTCTGCCAGGTTCCTTCCGCCGCCAAAATAGGCCATCCCGTACGCATCATACAGGTCCAGGGTAAAGGGCACCACATCAACACCATAAACATAAAGGGCATCATTGTTGTGGTTGCCAGTCAGCTCAATGATATCAGCGCCAACATCCTCGAAGAGCTCGATATATTTTGGGTCGCTGCAGAAGAACAGGCGGGGTGAGGTTGGATCGGGAAAGGGGCAATCCTCGTAGAAGGAAACCTCGTTGCTGATGTGGGTCAGGTCGGCCTCACGCAGCCAATCCCGAATCTTCTCGCCGGGGTAGAGGACGCCATGCATCTCCATGCGGTAGGCTGTACCCCGCACAAGGGCGGTCACCCCGGTCATCACCAGGGTGGTCATCAAATCGGGATCGCGGTTGGTAGGCTGGATGGCGCCTAGCACGGAAAGCAGTACATCCTCAGGAATGACCCCCGCCCCCGGTCTGCGGACCAGTTGGAATTGGATGGCAAGGGGGTCATCTTCAGGTTTAAAATCTCTGAACAGCGGCGAGCGCCCATCGATTTGAATCACCTTCAGCTGCGGGTTCAGCATCTCAAAGGGAAACAGCGCCCAAGCCCCGGTCTCCCACAGCGTCTCAACCGCTGGGGGTTCCTCACCAATTTGGACCCGGGCCGGATCCGGGTTACCCCAGCGCTGTGAAAGCGCGAGTGCCAGAGTGTCCGGCACATACAAGGTTGGAACCGCCTCCAGTGCACCCTGGGGGTCGCCCAACCAATAGGCTTGCAGGTCGCTGAGGGGCACATCATCCGTCAGCGTGGGGAAGGGCGCTACCAGGCCATACACCCAACTTGTGGTGTACAACACCTCGCTACCGTCAGGCGTTGCATCAGCCGGCCCGAACCACATATCCGCGCCAGGGTCTGCGCTGAGAGAGATCTCACCCAGGGCGTCCATCCTAACCATCCCTGAGGGCAGCCCACCTGCAAGGTGCAACGTTAGTGGCTGGGAGGTGGCGGTGGGGGTGGGCGCAGGTGTGGCGGTGGGCGGAATGCCGAGGGTAGTCACCAGGGGTGTGGGATCAGGCGGGAGTGTCTCCAGGGTTGGCTCAACAGCGCAAGCGCTGATCAGCATGAAGAGGATCATCGCAGTCAGGCTGGTCTGGCATACGGTTAAAATTCTTTTACGCATAAATAACCTTCTTTATCGGTCGTTCACCCCGTGATGGTGAATGACAAAGATCAAAACCGATTATATCAGCATGTGATGGGTCGGTAAAATCACACACCTCACAAAAGTCTGCAGGACCACCTTACAGCACCCGCGCTATCATGGGCACGGGTGTATAATACCTGGGTTATGCGCGTCTCAAACTGGAAAATCAAAGGGCAGATCGGCCTTTTCACATTAACGCGGATCGCCCTCAGCACCAATATCCGCATGGTGTATCCCTTCCTGCCGGTGTTCGCCCGCGGCCTGGGGATTGAACCAACAACCCTGGCGCTGGCCTTTTCGGTGCGTTCGTTTTTAGGCATCCTGGGGCCGTTTCTGGCCTCCATCGCCGACACCCACGATCGTAAGACGGGCATCCTGCTGGGCATGGGCTTGTTCACCGTCGGCAGCGGCGTGGTGGGCATATGGCCAACCCTATGGTCCTTCATCCTCGGCACCAGCCTGGTCATCATTGGGAATGGCGTTTTTATCCCCTCAATCAATGCCTACCTGGGCGATCGCATCCCCTATGAAAAGCGCGGCCGCGTGATCGCCATCCTGGAGACGAACTGGGCGCTGGCTTTCATCCTCGGCATCCCGGTAGTGCGTTTCTTGATTGAATCCTACAGCTGGGTAACGCCGTTTGTCCTTTTCACCGGCATTGGGCTGCTATTTTTCATCCTCTTTTTGGCCATCCTGCCCGCGC
>JBLRWR010000143.1:0-4944 GCA_047921135.1 Candidatus Brevefilum sp. | reverse complement strand
CTTGCAGCTTTCACCCGTATAATGAAGTTAGCCTCATTTTATTGTAGATGGTCATTTCATGCCCTTAATCTCACTTGTTCACGCATAGAGTGGCCCTCAAATCCCCAACCCGGCATGTAATCATCCAATGGAAATCAGCCCAAGAGTTGAAATTGTTGATTATCTAAATTAGGTGTTCCCCGTTGGAGGTTAAGATGGTATCAAAAAAGAAGATGTTATTAACATGCTTGCTTTGGTTTGCGTTTTCGCTGCTCGCCTGCCGCCTTTCCATAGGTGCTGAGCCAATCCCTGACGAAGAAACTTTGCCGGCTGTGAACGAATTACACCTTCTAACACAGGAAACACCTGAGCTCCCCACGCAAACAGATGCACCCACCCCGGCACCGGTGATCACCGCAACGGATACACCCTTGGCTCAACTGCCCCTAATGGAAAATGTGGAGATCATCGAATTTCGTTTCTACACGCCCTCCCGCGGCTGGGCGGTGAGCCGGGATCGAAACCATGTGTTGATCACCACAGATGGCGGACAGACCTGGTTGAAGGCCACCCCTGCTGAGCTTGATCCCCTCCCGGAAGGACTTAATGCATTGGGCATCCGACCGTTCTTTTTAGATCAGGACAGGGCCTGGTTCATACCCAACACCCTGGGGCAGGCAATGTTGTATCATACCCAGGATGGTGGGCTGAGCTGGGAGGCTACTGTGCCGCCTTTTAAGCAGGCCACTTTTGATTTTCTTGACGAGGACAGCGGGTATGCCCTGGTGGGCTTGGGCGCCGGTGCGGGTTCTCACTACGTGGCCATTTACCGTACGGATGATGGGGGGATCACCTGGACAATGACCTTTACCCACGAGCCGGGAGAAACCAAATCGCTACCTAACAGCGGCTCAAAGAACGGGATCACCTTCCGCGATGCTGAATATGGCTGGATTGGTGGGGCGATCCCCATGGATGATCATTTTTATCTCTATTTCACCCAGGATGGAGGTGTTACCTGGGTTAGAGAAACGGACATCGCGCTTCCAGTGGCGTTTGCGGGCAGCATGCTCGATGTGTGGCAGCCGGTTTTAATTGAACCCTATGAGGTGTATTTACCCGTCAGGGCATACCCGCCTGCGGGCGGCATTTACCTGCTGGTCTATCGTAGTGAGGATTTTGGAGAAACGTGGGCCTTTCGTGGAGCTGTTGAAAATGGGAGTGTTCTTGATTTTGTCACCCCTGAAGAAATCTGGCTTGCGGCCGGGGTTGGCCTTTTCCACTCAACGGACGGTGGGGTCACCTGGTCAGCAGTCACTGGAATGGGTCTCTCCCCGGGAGAGTTCTTCCTCAAAGTAGATTTTGTGGATAGTCAAACGGGTTGGGTGCTGACCACGCCAGATGATCAAACACTGGAACCCCTCAAGCTTTACCGAACCGAAGATGGCGGTGAGAATTGGGTATTGTTATTGCCCTGAAATTTGGTATTTGAAGGAGATCAGCGCACAAGGCCTGGGCTATCTACCCGGAGGTTGTGCAAAGGCGGTGGGTTTACGCAGTTCAGTGCCGCATTTACTGCAATAACTGTCCCCCGGCTTGGTACGCATCCCGCATTCCTGGCAGTAAAGCACCTGTCGTTCCGGGTTCGTAATTCCCACGCCCTGCCCGATGAGGGTAAATTTATCCGCTTCTTTCATCCGAAACCGTAAATAATAAAACAGGACGAGGACAATAATTATCACACTGGCCACTAACAACCACAGGATCACACTGATGGGTGATGGCGTTCTGCCAAGCGCGTTTTCAGTGAGCGGTCTGGCTGGTTGCACTAGCAGCGCCAGGTAGGCAGAGTCACCGGGAGCTTTTGAATACGACAACGAAAACCTGACCAGCTCACCGGCGGAAATTTCCCCAAGATCCGCTGCATACACCGGCTGCTCCTCTGGGGCTTGCTCCAAGCGTTTTACAACAGGCTGGCTGATAATCCCGCTGGCCCCACTGGGTTGACGAACATTAATTGTGAAGGCTCCTGCAGGGAAAGGGGAGAGCCACTGAAAGTCATATGTTCGATTATTGTGCTGCCTGACCAGGTTAGGATCAACGTACTCGATGCGGATGCGATGCGATGTCGAACTAAATTGAAGGTCTTTCCATTCGCCAAAGCGTGCTTCCTGATAGAACAGCTCAACAGGGCGATTTTCAGGCGAATAATTAATCACAGCGAGAACTTCTGCCTCAGCCGGGATGTTGAAATTAAGTTCTTGCGGAAGCGGGAGTGCCTCATCTAAGTCAATCTCATAGATCACCAAAACCGTTGGGTGAGTGTATTCAGGCAGCAAGTGCACGACAACGGTATCCAGGCGAATGTCCGGTTGGATCTGGGCAACGCCGACCTGCTGGGTTAAGCCCAACAAGATGATTATGCAGATGAAGAAGCTGATGCGTTTTTGGAGTTTCACGTTTTTTTTTTCTTTTTGAGGCCGATGTCGGTTAAATCATACCATGTTAACTTCTTGGTGGATGTTTTGAAAACTGGATTTAAAATTTTTACATCTCTCTAAGAATTCACGGGTAAATTAAAAAGGATCGTGTGCCATTTATTAAATTAACCAGGTTTGGTGATGGTATAATGCAACCTTTGGCAATCATATGATTTAATGAAAAGAAAGTGAGACCATGGCGAAAACAACCATTGCATGCCCTCAATGTAGACAACCTATTGCGGCGGACATCAACCGCGTATTTGACGTTTCTGAAAACCCCCAGGCGAAACAAATCCTGCTATCAGGCGCATATAACCTGGTAGAATGCCCGCATTGTGGCTTTCGCGGCCAGGCACCTACGCCGATCGTCTATCACGATCCGGATAAAGAGCTTTTACTGACCTTTTTCCCTCCAGAATTAAACCTCCCGGTCAATCAGCAAGAGCAGATGATTGGTCCCCTGATTACCAAGGTGATGGAAAACCTGCCGATGGAAAAGCGCAAAGCATATTTCCTTAACCCTGAGACGATGCTCACACGGCAGCGGATGGTTGAGCGCATCCTGGAGGAAGACGGCGTGACGCCTGAGATGCTCAAAGCACAACAGGACCGTTTGAACCTCTTGCAGCGCCTCGCAAGCACGAGCGAAGATGTGCGCCCTGAGGTAATCCAGCAGGAGGCTGAACTGGTTGATGAGCAATTATTGATGATCTTGCAGCGTTTGATCCAGAGCGCCGCAGCCACGGGTGAGGAGCAGAGCGCCCAGGTGTTGATTGACCTCCAGCAACAGATCCTGGAGAATACAGAATTTGGGCAGGAAGTGCTCCACCAGGCGCGTGAACAACAGGCCGCCATGACAGCTCTGGAAGAGGCCAGTAAAGCAGGCCTCACCCGCCAGAGCTTGCTGGAGTTGATCATCGACGCCGCCGACAGCGAAGTCAGGCTGGCGACGTTGGTCAGCATGGCTCGCGCCGGCCTGGACTACAATTTCTTCCAACTGCTGACGGAACGCATTCAGCGGGCTTCAAAAGAAGAACAGGCCAAACTGACCATATTGCGGGATACCTTGCTGGAAATGACTCACGAGATCGACCAGGCAATCAAAGAACAGGAAGAGCTGGCCGGGCAGGCTTTGGATGAGATCCTGGCATCTGAAAATATTGAACAGGCCACCCTGGGGGCCTTGCCCATGATCAATGAAATCTTCCTTGAGGTCTTGCGTGCCCGCATCCAGACCGCGCGCAAAGCTGATGACCAGGCCGAGCTGGAAAAACTACAGCAGGTCGCCGGCGCCATCCAAAAAGTAAGCGCCCCGGGCGCTAATATTCAGCTGATCGAAGCTTTGATCCAGGCGGAGGATGACGCTGAAGTGCAGGCTATCCTGGATGAAAACGCTGAGGAACTCACAGATGAGTTTACACAGTTCCTGTACAGTTTGTTAAGCCAGACCCAGGGACAGGAGGGACGCGAGACGACGGCAGAAAAACTACAACAGGTTTACCGCCAGGTTCTGCGCTTTACGATGAAAAGAAATTTGGAGAAACCGGCTTAATTCATCACGGTTTGATCAGCGGCGGGTTATCCAGGCGTAACCCGTGACCGCGCACAGTGACGATGTACTCCCAGTCGGGGTCAATTTCGGCCAGCCGATCACGCAATCGGCGGACCAGGGCATCCAATGCTTGCTCTGTAACCCCCTCTGCTGCCTGGCTCCACACCGCAGTGATGACCTCCCCGCGGGAGATGACCGCCCCGGTTTGGGCATATAACGCCTGCAGCAGGTTGAACTGCGATGCAGACAGGGGTGGTTCCAGTTCCATATCCAGCACCCACACGCGGCGTGCGCCGGTATCCACCCGGAGACGCCGCTTTTGCATTTCATGGGGCAGGCTATCCAGGGGCATGGTCGCATCAGAGCTGAGGTAGATGAAGTGCTGTGCCAGGGAGATCTGAATCTCATCACCGTCGGCCAGGGGTTGGGGTTCATGGACAAGGGCGCCGTTTAAAAAGGTGCCGTTTTTGCTGTCCAGGTCCTCAATTGTCGCCCCGTTGGTTGGGTCAGGCATGATCAGGCTGTGGCGCCTTGAGACCTGGCGCAGCGGGATGACGATATCACAGTCTCTATCGCGCCCCAGGGTCAGCGGGGCTTTGATTTTCCAGCGCTGGCCCTCTAAGGGGCCGGTCTGGGCGATGAGCAAGGGATATTCTTGATTAGTGTCGTTCATATTTTTCTATCAGCAACTACAATGTCGCACACTTTGTAGGCGTGCGTATCTTTTTTGTGAAATAATCTTCGTTATAATTATATTATACAGGCAAGCTGATTCATAGCACCAGCCCTGTGAGGTAGACCCAAAAAAAGAGATCACCTCCAAAAGGATCATTCAACAAAAACATTTAATACCCATGTTAAATAGACAATTTTTGAATTGGTCGTTGTTTTATATTTGATAAAATTCAGGGAAAATTATCTAGAAAATGG
>JBLRWR010000142.1:0-5016 GCA_047921135.1 Candidatus Brevefilum sp. | reverse complement strand
CTTTAAATTGGGAATTTGATGAGGAATTTATCGCTGTAAGACCATTTAATCAAAATGATTTGTAAATACTTAACCCTCAATCACTTAAACTGACGGCTATGTCCTTCCTATCCGCCACACTCGTCGAAATTCTCCAACTCGGACCGGAAATTGCCGGGCGGTTTGACCTGCCGGCCAAACATTGGCCTCTGCCCGGGCAATACCTGGCCTGCCAACGGGTGAGCGATGACATGGAAACTTCACCTGTCAATCTTTTCCCTGTGCTGGGGCTCACGTATCCGCTCACTGTTGGTCCTATCCCGGCCACCTGGCAGCCCGGTGACCAGCTGGTCTGTACCTCGCCCCAGGGTCACGGGTTTAATGTGCCCGTGTCTGCACGGCGGGTGGGTTTGGTGCCTTACCGGGTTTCACCGGCCAGGCTTATGACCCTGGTGACACCTGCCCTGGCGGGGGGTGCCTCGGTGGCTTTGTTTTATGAAGGCCAATTATCCCCAGCGGTGCTGGATTGGGTTCCATCCCAGGTGGAGGTCCTGCCCCTGTCTGAGCTGGTCAGCGACCCGGGCTGGCCGGATTACCTGGCGGTTGACGTGGATCGCATGGCGCTGGAGGTGTTTTTTCAGCAATTTGAACGCAAGAGCCCCCATTGTGAGGGTGAGGTGCTGGTGCGCACGCCCATGCCCTGCCGTGGGCTGGGGGCGTGCGGGGTGTGCTCGGTCCATACCCGGCGAGGCTGGCGTTTGGCCTGTGCCGACGGCCCCGTGTTCGCCCTGGCGGAGGTCTGCCATGTGGCTTGATACGCCTGCGGCCACCTCGAAGCAGGACCTGGTATTGGGGGCGCCTTTGGTCAACGTCAGCGGTAGCCTGGGGTTTACCTCTGACCGCCGCGCAGTCCCAGCTGTGGAGCATCTGGGTGCCTTCATCACCAACCCGATCAGCCTTAGGCCGCGTGTGCCAGCAACAAATCGTGCCTGTATTCCATTTCCAGGCGGTTTCCTGCTGCATACGGGTCATGCCAACCCTGGCATCAGCCATGCCATCCGGCGTTACAGGCGGCGCTGGGCGGCAGCGGAGATACCCGTCATCGTACACCTGCTGGTTGACTCGCCGGGCACCCTGGCAGAGATGGTATCTAGGCTGGAAGGGCTGGAGAACATCCTGGCAATTGAGGTAGGGCTGCCCCCGGATATGGATTCTGCCCTGCTGAAAGAGGCGCTGGCGGCTGGCGTGGGTGAACTGCCGCTGATCCCTTGTGTGAGCCCTGAACAGGTGCCACTTCTGCTAGAATCGCTGAAAGACACACAGCCGGCAGCAGTGCACCTGGTCGAGCCGCGTGGTGCCCTGCCAGACCTTCAGGGCGGGGTGGTGTCGGGCAGGCTGTACGGGCCTGCTATCTTCCCGGTCATGTTAGCGGCTGCCCGGGTCCTGACCCAGGCCGGGCTACGGGTGATTGCCAATGGCGGTATTCGCGCTCGCTGGCAGGTAGACGCCCTTTTGGATGCGGGTGTGATGGCAGTTGGACTGGGGAGCGCTTTATGGGGCGTTGAGGGCGGTTTTTCGCTCGTAAACCTTAAACCTGAACCTTAAAATTTGAAAGATGAGAAGATTCTAATTTGTCAGACAATTGACAAGGGGGAAATATTTCGATAAAATTAGTAGATAAATATGTCTGACAATCTCCCTAAAACTGGCGGCGCTTTATGTCTACCTTGAGGATTAAGAACATTGCAACCCTGGTCACCATGGATGACCAGCGCCGAGAATTGCACCATACCAACCTGTACATTAAGGATGGTTTTATCCATAAGATTGGTGCATTAACCGATATGCCCGCAAAGGCCGACCAAGAGCTTGACCTTTCCGGGCATATTGTTTTTCCAGGCTTTATTAACACACATCACCACTTTTACCAAACACTGACTCGGGCCGTGCCCAAGGCCCAGGACGCCAACTTATTTAACTGGCTGGTGACTCTGTACCCCATCTGGGCACGCATGACACCCGAACACATTCACCTTTCCACCCAAACCGCGCTGGCGGAGCTGGCCCTTTCTGGCTGCACGACTGCCTCTGACCATCTTTACCTGTTCCCCAATGGCTCAAAGCTCGATGATGAGATCCACGCAGCGGCCGAGGTGGGCTTGCGCCTGCATGCCTCCCGCGGGTCGATGAGCCTGGGCGAATCAGCTGGCGGGTTACCCCCGGATAGCGTGGTTGACACTGAAGACGCCATCCTGGCCGACAGCCAGCGCCTGATTGAGACCTATCACGACCCGCACCCGGGTTCGATGGTGCAGATCGTGCTGGCGCCCTGTTCGCCCTTCAGTGTAACTGGTGAATTGATGCGCCAATCTGCTGTGCTGGCGCGCGAATATGGGGTGCACCTGCACACTCACCTGGCCGAGACGAAGGATGAAGAGGATTTCTGCATTGAGAAGTTTGGTCATCGCCCGGTGGCCTATATGCAGGCCGTGGATTGGATCGGGTCGGATGTGTGGTTCGCCCACAGCGTGCATGTGAACGACGCTGAAATCCAGCTGTATGCTGACACCGGTTGCGGTGTGGCACACTGCCCCAGCTCAAACATGCGGCTGGCATCCGGGATTGCCCCCATTTTGCACATGCTGACGAAGGGTGTTAAAGTGGGGCTGGGTGTGGATGGTTCTGCCAGCAACGACGGCTCTCATCTATTGGGTGAGGCCCGCCAGGCCATGCTTTTGGCCAGGCTCAATGCAGGTCTGGGCGGGGCGTCGCGTTCTGGCGAAGATGCGCCTCCGTTGATGAGCGCTCGCCAGGCCTTGGAGATTGCCACCCGGGGTGGCGCGGCGGTCTTGGGCCGGGAGGATATCGGCTCGTTGGCGGTAGGCAAATGTGCGGACCTGTTCGCCATTAACCTCAACCGGCTGGATTACGCCGGAGCATTACATGACCCGGTGGCTGCGGCGTTGTTCTGCGCCCCCCAAAAGGTCGATGTGAATATCGTCGGTGGCAACCTGGTTGTCAAAGATGGTAACCTGGTGACGATTGATGTTCCAGACCTAGTGCAGCGCCATAACCAGGCCGCTGCACAGTTATTGAACGGATGATGATTTGACAATTACACAAAGGATGAACCATTGTGACTGATGAGCGCTCGACCTACCAACGGTTGCAATTTGAGCTTTCTGAGCTGATCCAAAATGCGCCCAAAGGCTCAAAATTGCCCTCCGAGCCCCTTTTGGCGGAGCAGATGGGCGTCTCTCGGGCGACCTTGCGCGAGGCCATGCGCACTTTTGAGAGCCAGGGGATGCTCAAACGGCAGCAGGGCGTGGGTACCTTTGTGGTTGGTCCGACCCAGATCATCGACTCTGGCCTGGAGGTTTTGGAGAGCATTGAAACGTTGGCAGAAAGGATTGGCCTGGAAGTTTCGATGGGCCATTTTGAGTTGACTCACCTGGAAGCCACGGCACAACAGGCGGAGAAATTAAACCTGGAGGTGAACGCCCCGGTGATTGAGGTGCGCCGAGTGATCATGACCCATGATTCCCCGGTGGCTTACCTGGTGGATATTTTGCCTGAGCATGTGGTAGACCCTGAAATCCTGGCTATCCGGTTCACTGGCTCGGTGCTCGATTTACTGATCAATATCGGCGATCCACCCCTTTCGACCTCCAAGACCGAGATCAGCGCCATCCATGCACCGGTGGATGTGGCCAAAGCGCTCAACATTCAGCGTGGGGATACCCTCCTGTTGCTGAGAGCACTATTGTTCAACGAAGACGGCGACCCGGTGGATTTTTCCCACAGCTACTTTTTACCGGGTTATTTTCGGATGCATATCGTTCGTAAAATCGGCGGTGTCAACCCTTAACCAGGCACCCCATTTTTAACAACCTATAAACCAATTAGTTAAAAGGAGTAAATCAAAATGCGTAGTTTTTTAGGCCGTGACATTCTTTCTTTGAAAGATTTCGAACGCAATGAGTTTTTCAGAATTTTTGAAATTGCTGAAGAACTTGAACCGATCGCCAGGAACCGGCAGAATTCAGACCTGCTGAAAGAAAAAACCCTGGTGACCGCTTTTTACCAGCCCAGCACCCGCACCCGCCTGGCGCACGAAGCTGGCATGATCCGCCTGGGCGGCCAGGTAACCGGTTTTTCCGATGCCAAGATGACCCGCGCCGGCGATTTCTACCAGGAATCGATCAAAGATACCGTCAAAATGCTGGAGTTTTACGGCGATGTCATCGTTATGCGCCACTTCCAGCAAGGTGCTCCCCACGAGGCTGCCAAATGGGCCAGTGTGCCGATTATCAATGGTGGTGACGGCTGGGGCGAGCATCCCACCCAGATCCTGACCGACTTTTACACCGTATTCAAAGAAAAAGGCCGCCTGGATGGGTTGAAATGGCTGGCAGTGGGCGATATGCGCATGCGCACCATGCACTCCCTGGCTTATGGTCTGACCCAGTTCGATTGCCCGATCACCTTCGTCTCACCCCCCGAGCTGTCCCTGACAGAAGAGATGAAGAAAGATCTCGATCAATACTGCCTGGATTACAAAGAAGTAGAACATGTCGAGCAGGCGATTGCCGATGCCGATGTGATCCTGGTTGAGCCTGTGGTTCAGCCTGATTACACCAAGTCCCGCGACGAGCGCGACGGTGATGTGGGTATGACCCCATCCAATTACAAGATCACCCGTGAGCTGCTTTCCACCAAGGCCAAATCGGATGCGATCCTGCTGCACTCGCTGCCCCGCATGGACGAAATTCCTCCCGATGTGGATATCACCAAGTGGTCCCGCTACTGGCAGGAAGCTTTCAACGGTGTTGTGATGCGCATGGCCCTGTTTGCTCTCATTTTGGGTGCAACAGAGTAACCTGTAACTGATAAACCAATCAAAGAATTGCCATCCTGCATGAGTCATGCAGGATGGCGCCCTCAATTTCAAAAGGAGAAATTATATGATCACCAATCTTCGTGGTCGCGACCTGATCAGCGACCTTGACTTCAGCAAAGAGGAAGTTGAAACCGTAC
>JBLRWR010000141.1:0-5021 GCA_047921135.1 Candidatus Brevefilum sp. | reverse complement strand
TGAGCGCACCCTGGCTTATTTTGATAGGCTCCCCCAGCCCGGCATGGCGTTGGGAGCCTATTTGTCGGCGATGATGACGCCGTCTAGATTGGCGTGAGTGGTGGGTTGGCCCATAACGGGCCTTCAGGTCAAATCTATGGCATACCAAGGTACTTGCTTCATCTTATTTGATCATGCCAACCCACCCTACGGCGCTGGGTCATATGGGCCATATCACCACCGACCATATGGTGAGGGCGATTGCGGCGATTGAGCGCACCCTGGCTTATTTCGGGAAACTCCCCCAGCCCGGTATGGCGCTAGGGAACTATTTGTCGGCGATGATGACGCCGTCTAGAGTGGCGTGAGTGGTGGGTTGGCACAAAACGGGCCTTCTGGTCAGGTTCGTGGCGCACCAAGGAACATCGCTTAATCTTATTTGATCATGCCAACCCACCCTACGGCACTTACCAATACCCAATACCTGATCCCCAGTGCCCAATACCTGATTGTTCCATTCACCATTCACCACTCCCCATTATTGGCTATAATGATAGTGTTCAACCCTCATTGAAAACGGGAGTTTTTCACGCATGACGCAAGACACAAAAAAGGCCAACCTGGTCAGCATCAAAGCAGGGTATGTTCTTGCCCTGCTGGTCATCCTGCACAGCCTGTTTTTTTTGGTGTACTTGTTTGCGGTGGGCTTATTCCGCCAGAGCGTCGATGAATTCCTTTCTGGGCTGATTGGCGTTACACTCCCTTATGTGACGCTGGTGATGGTTTTAGTGGCGTTGATCTTCCTGGCGACGGCCCTCCGCTTTTGGGGGCTGCGAAAAGCAGTAAACAGCGGTCAGTGGCGCCGGTTGGTGCCGGATGTTATTTTCTTTGCTGTGTGGCTCTTATTTTTACTCGGTTTCTATGCTGCCTTTTACGTTATCTTCCAGCAGGACCCCAGCCAGAGGGGTGTCGTCCGGCATTTGCTGAGCCTGACCCGCCTGGGCGGCGATGCCCTGTTGTTCCTGGTGGCTGCGGTGTGGCTGCGCCGCCTGGTGCTCTTTTTACGGGGGAAGCAGCAGGTTGCCGATACGCGCTGGCCCTGGACAGTTGGGATCACATTGACCCTGGTTGCGCTGGTGGGGTTGTGGCTGGTGCCGGCGCTGTTCCCGCCCAGCTGGGCCTACCAGGGTGATCTGCCGACCAAACCGGCTTTGATTGCCCACCGCGGTGCATCGATGCTCGCCCCGGAGAACACCCTTGGCGCACTGGACCTGGCTGCGGTGAACGGAGCCCTGGGATTCGAGACCGATCTGCGCATCAGCCTGGACGGCGTACCCTTTTTAATGCATGATGATACCCTGGCGCGCACGACGAATATCGCCGAGATCTTCCCCGAGCGCGTTGATGAGCGCGCTTCCAGCTTCATGCTGGAGGAGCTCAAAACCCTAAACGCCGGGCTGTGGTTCATCCAGAAGGACCCCTTTGGGACGATCAGGCGCGGGGTCGTTTCGCAAACCCAGTTGAGCATCAACCAGGGCCAGGCGATCCCGACTTTAGTTGAAGCCCTGGAGCGTGTGGGTGAACACAACATGGTGATCATGTTTGATATGCGCTACCCGCCTGCTGATCACCCCTATTATGAGGAATATTTTGCGATCGTGCTGGAGCAAAGCCTGGAAGCGCGCCTGAACAGCGATCTATGGTTCTTGCTCAGCCAGAATCAGCTGCCGATCGTCCTGGAACGTGCCCCGGGTGTGACGCGGGTGGCAGGCGCATCGAGCAGTGCACTGCCTGCCCCTGAAGCCTTGCAGGATTTCGGCTATGAGATCATCAACGTGGATACTGGCATACCCACAGTGAATATTCGCGCTTACCGCGCAGAGGGGCTGGGCGTGAATGTTTACACGATTGACGAACCCTGGCTGTTCTCGCAATTCTGGCTGGCAGGGGTCACTTCGGTTACGACCAATAACATCCATACCCTCAGCCAGCTTGACCGACCGTTATTAAACGTACCTTATGCCCGGTATGTGCTCTTTTGGGGCTTATTTGGCATCATCCTGGCCATTTGGCTGGCGAGCAGTCAGCCAGAACCTGAGCCGCTCAGACCTGAAGAAACGGAACCTCCCAGCTTGCTGGATTTTGACTTTGGCCCGGATGTAACCATTATCCAGGATGCCGGATGGCATGAGGGCGGTACCCCTGCGGATGAGTCAGCATTGGCATCGGCATCTGAAGGGGAGCCTGAGGCAGATGAGCCAGAAGAGACGGAGATGCAGGATTGAGCGAGAATCAACGAACCTTTATCGCTACGATGAATAGACATTAGAGAAAGCAGGAATGATGGCTAACATACTTGTGGTTGGCAGTATCAATATGGACCTGGTGGTGCGCGTCCCCAATGCACCTGTGCCCGGCGAGACCGTGATGGGCGGTGATTTTGAGACCTTCCCTGGCGGTAAGGGCGCTAACCAGGCAGTGGCTGCGGCTCGCATGGGCGGGAACGTCACCATGGTGGGCCGTGTGGGCAATGACGACTTCGGGAATACCCTCATCGAGGGCTTGGTGGAGGATCGGATCAAAACCACCTTTGTGACCAAGGACTCGGATGCAAAAACCGGCATTGCATTGATAGCGGTGGCAGAGAATGCCGAAAATCTGATTGTGGTTGCCCCGGGCGCTAATATGCGGGTCTCGGTTGAGGATGTGCATAAAGCCAGTGACCTTTTGCAGAAGATTGACCTGCTGATTGTGCAGCTTGAATGCCCTCTGGAGGCGGTGACGGCTGCGGTGGAAATGGCCTACGCCGTCAATATCCCCATCGTGTTGAACCCGGCCCCGGCCAAACCCCTGCCCCCATCGCTGCTGGCAATGGTGGATGTACTTACGCCCAATGAAACTGAGTTGGCCCTATTAACTGGCGAGACCAACCCTGACCGCGCCATTGAAATTCTGCGTGGGTGGGGCACAAAGAATGTGGTTGTCACGCTGGGCGCGCAGGGCGCCCGCCTGGTCACTGCGACCAGTGACCAAATTCTGCCGGCTTTTAAGGTCACCCCGGTGGATACAACTGCAGCAGGTGACGCCTTCAATGGCGCACTGGCGGTGGCCTTGGCCGAGGGCAAACCCTTGTTAGAGGCAGTGCGCTATGGCATTGCGGCTGGTGCGCTGGCTACGATGCAAATCGGCGCACAGCCCTCAATGCCGATCCGGGAGGCAGTTGAAGATTTGTTGGCTCGCGGGATCTCTGACTGATTTGAACGTTGATTCTATGGTTGCACAGATAATGGATTTCGAACAGGAAGCGAAAAATTTGTTTGTAGGGCCTTATAACTGCGCCCAGGCGGTGCTGGGTGCCTTTGCCGATCATTTCGGGTTGGACCGGGCAACCGCGTTCAGGGTGGCCACACCCTTTGGCGGCGGGATTGGACACAGCGGCCGGATGTGCGGCGCAGTCAGCGGTGCGCTGATGACGCTTGGGCTGGCCCGGGGCGTCTCGGTCTATGCCCCCGAGGAAAAGGAAGCCTGTTACGCCCTGACGCGGACGTTCCTCAATCGCTTTTCCGCCCAGCACGGCTCTGTTGATTGCCCGGTGCTGTTGGGGGTAGACATCAGCAACCCAGAGGTGCTTGAGGAGGCACGACAACAGGGTGTGTTTGATACGGTCTGCCCGGCCTTTATCGGTGATGCCGCCACGATGGCCGCCGAAGTATTGGGGATTGAATAGTGATCGTTAAATTTTATTATTATTCCAAAGTAGTGAATTCTAACTGCCTATTTAACTGGTAAGATCAAGGTAAATGACCAAATAATAGATTTGAATTGTTAGCAACTGTAATTGCGTTAAGTGCCGCGCCCTTGCCCTGGTTGGCAGGCAGGCGCAGGACTTCAGCGCCGGCCGCCCGGGCGATCTCGGCGGTGTCGTCACTGGAGCCGTCATCTACCACCAGGATCTCTACCGGGCGGCGTTTGAGCCCCAGCACCACCGAGCCGATGAAGCGCGCCTCGTTGAAGGCCGGGATGACCACACACACCGTGTGGCGGGTGAGGTCCAGCGGCTCAGGCGTCTGGTGGGCTGCGGGATGGGATGGGTTGTTTGCGTCTGATCGGTTATTCATCGCGTCGTTTCACCTCTGTATGATGATAGCATAAATCGTGAAATCTGGCGGGCATTTTGCTGGAAAGCCCAGCCCGGCGCACTCATCGCCAGCAATTAGGCATGGCCACATGCTGTGAATGGATATCGTATGGGAACGGCCGTGGGTATTGTGGATCGACACTCAGGGTAAGAACTTAAAAAATTTTTGTGTTCGCCGCTTTTGAAAAAATGTATGATAAAATTCAACAGAGATTGATTGTAGGGTTGATTTTCTACTGCTGTTTGCCTGGATGATTGTTATGGAAACTAACCTGTATTCATCGCTGAAAATGGAATTTTGGACAAATTTATAAGTGCGCCTGGCTGCGCATTTTTTGTTTAATTTAATAAATCCAAAAAGTAATATTTAATCAATTTGGGAGGGGCTTATTGCAGAAACGAGTTGTTTGACCACAGGTGGAGATTCAATTCTGAACGGAGGTGAAATTTATTCGCGTAGAAAATGTTAATAAAGTAATTTTGATCATTTAGTTAGTTGAAAAATTGGAGACATGATGAAGAAAAACCTAAAACTAAAACTGCTTACACTTCTGTTGGCATTCGGCATGTTTACCGGCATGGTAGCCCCGGTGACAGGTCTGGCGCAAGCGCCTGAACCACAAGAGCCTGTTTTGGTGGCCCCGGAGGTCTTACAGGAGATTGAGCAGACTGGCAGTGCCAGTTACTGGATTAATTTCAAGTCTGAGGCCGACCTTTCAGCGGCATATGACATGGATTGGTCTGCCCGAGGCTGGTATGTTTATGACCGGCTCTCAAAAACGGCTGCAGCCTCACAGGCGAATGTCAGTGGTTACCTGGCCAGCTCAGGGGTAGAATTTCGGCCATTCTGGATTAAGAATACGATCTTTGTGGAGAAATCCGGCCTTGAAACCTTAAATGGTCT
>JBLRWR010000140.1:0-5046 GCA_047921135.1 Candidatus Brevefilum sp. | reverse complement strand
GCCAAACAGGACCCTGATCTGTTCATCGATAGAGATCACCCAGGCAGAAAGCCCGCTCTCCAGGCCGATCTGGGTGATTCGGTTGAGGGTACCGGTCATTAACAGAACCCCCATGGCCATCAGCAGCACGCCGCTGATCAGCGTGGTGGTATGCAGGGCGAGTTCCCGTCCGAACAGGCTTACCGTAAACATCCGGCCACGGATGAACTTCCAAAAACGGCTGCCGTTGCCCAAACGGCTGAAGAACAGCGAGATCAGGATCAGGGGCATCCCCAAGCCGAGCGCGTACACGAAGGAGAGCAAGGCACCCTGCAGGATGCCCGCGCCCTGGGTGGCCAGCAGTGTGAGGATAGCGCCCAAAATCGGACCGATGCAGGCCGTCCAGCCGATGGCAAAGGTGGCGCCATAGATATAAGATCCGCCAACGGTGCGGGCCGTGCTTTCCTGGAACTGGACCCCCGTTGGGCCCTTGCCTAAAATGCTCAGAATACCAAACACGATGATGATTGCGCCGCCGATGATCGACACTTCGGCAATATTTCGCACCAGCAGCCGGCTGACCGCGGTGACGCTGGCACCGACCAGGGTCATGGTGGTGGCCAGGCCGGCAAAAAAGGCCAGTGTCATCACCACGATGTTTTTCTTGCTGCTCTGGAAGGAGTAGGCAAAATATGCGGGCAAGATGGGCAGGGAGCAGGGCGACAGAAAGCTTAATACACCGGAGAGAAACGCGGCCGGGATCAGCGCCAGCAGGTTGGCCCCGAGGATTTGCTCCGTCGAACCGCCTCCTGCACCCAGCGCCAACAGGGTGATCCCCCCCAGGATCACCACCATTAGCGCCAGGGTCCTCTTGGAAAGCCTGATACCTTTTTGTTCATTATTGATCATTATGCCTCCTTTGTCCTGGGGGCGTTCCTTCAGGGTTGATAAATGCGGGTCTCCGGTTTAAAAGCTGCCCAGGAGAACCAGAAATGGTTGACCGAGACCACCTCGGTTAATTGTTCGCCATTGAGTGGCCCGGCGATCGCCCGGCCGAGAATATCCCAGGTAGAACCCGTTTCATTGTCGAGGATCTGCCCGCCTTCGAGCCTGAAGGACAATAACTGGTCGTTTAGCACGCGACTGTAAGCAACCGCTGAGCCGACATCCTGCCCTTCAGCGATATTCGAAGTATCCAGAGCGGAGGCCTGACCCGGCGCCCAGAAGACAGCCACCTCTTGCTCGCCGACCCGGTCGTTGACCACGGATATTTCAGAAAGCAGGGTGTAGGGATAGGCGACGGTCTCGCCGTCGAATTCGAGGGCTAAAACCCTGGCCACGGGCGGTAACTCGCCTGGCGTCTGCGGACCCTGGTAGAGGAAAGGTGGGTTATTGACGTCATCATAACCCGTGTAGGGGTTACGTCCATAGGAGCGGTTGAAGCCCGTTTCTCGTGAGAGGACCAGGCCGTCGGGGTTGGCATTCTTAAACTCCTCCCAAGAGACCATGGCGGCCGGGACAAACTCAAGCTGCACACCGGTCTGACTGCCGACAATACCCTCGCCCGTGGCTTGCTGCCACCAGGTCTCGGTTTGGCGGTCGTACATGATCAGGTTGCTGAAGCGCAGCCGTCCGGTGGTGCCAAAGGTCAATTCCTGGCCGTTAACGACCCGCCCGAAAGCAATAGCCGTATTACACAGGGGACAGAAGGTCACTACAACCGGAAGACCGCCCACTGTATCATTTACGATCTCGTGCCAGGTGAGGATTTGAATTGGATAAGCCCTGACCTCCTCGTTGACTGCCACCTGGATGACGGGTTCCACCGGCCTGAGCCATTCATCGGCCTCAGCAATGCTGATGAATTCCGGCTGGTCGATCGGTGGGATGCCATCACGCGGCGGGCCGCCTGAAAGGATTTCGTTGTATGACACGGAATGGACCGTGAAATCGGTCAGGGGAAATTCAGCTTCAACGCCTCGGGGGATCCGGCCGGGGTCAGCCGGTGGCGCAGGGGGCGCGGCTGGTTCAGCAGCTTCCTCTGCCGGGGGTAGGGCGGATGTTTCGGCGTCAGCTTGCTCCTTAATCGGTGGGTCTACGCTGGGGTTGCTGGCTGGCGAATCCCCGGTCGGCGCGCAGGCCGCCAATGCCAGGGCTGAAAACAGGGTGATAAAGAGTAATTTTTGGTAGTTCATGCTTGACCTCACTTTTTATTGGTTTATTCATCGAACGCTTCTATTAATATGACAAGCGCCTTTATCGAATCCTTACGGGGATTAAACAGGTAAGAATTTCAACCCTGGACATATCGTATGAATAACGTGATTGTTAACTAAAATAATTAAGGAAATTGGAGGTTCACCGTGACCCAACACCATCAAAAACAGCACCCATCCACGCCGATTGACCAGGGCACTTCACCAGGATTGTCCCCAAGCAAGCCCAAAAACCGCTGGCTGATCCCAGCTCTGGTGATGATTGTGGCACTAGTGGCGGTTACGTTCCTCCTTTTGGATGCAGGTGAAGACCCCCAGCCTGTGGCCGCGGAGAACCTGCGCGCCATTGGCCCGGAAACCGCGCCGGTGACGATCACCGAGTTTGCCGACTTTGGCTGCATCACCTGTAAAGCCTGGCACCAATTTGGCATTCGCGAGCAGGTTTTTGAGCACTACGGCGACCAGGTGCGTTTTGTGTGGCGGGATTTCCCGGTCACCACTCCCCAATCCCCGCGGGCAGCCGAGGCGGGATTTTGCGCGCACGACCAGGGCGCCTTCTGGGCTTACCACAACACCCTTTATGCCAATGCCCCCCGGTTCAGCGACGATGCGCTGAGAGCTTACGCCGATGAGGTTGGCCTGGATAGCCAGCGCTTCAATGCCTGCCTGGATTCGGGCGAGCACCGCGGCTCGGTTGAGCGGGAGCGTGCCACCGCACTGGAGCTGGGCCTGCGCTCGGTGCCGTCCTTCATCGTGAACGAACAGCGTCTGATCGGTCCGCCTTCGTTTGAGCAGCTGGTGGCCATCATCGATGAGATCCTGGCCGGCTTGGAGTAAAGGCACACGAAAACAAACCTGACAACCTGAACGGAACCAGCGCCGCTGTCTGACTGCTGCGCCGAAAAAGTTGTGCCCGGGTTTAGCTGGAGATTTATGTGAATCCCTTAGCGATTTTGGTCCCAAAGGGTCTAATGCAGTGACACAATTCGGAAATAAGTCTCTGATTTTTCCTGATTCCTGATCACCTAATACCCAATTCCTTTCCACCTCACATACACATCTCTGCATATATTCTGTGCTATAATCCAGGCGCGGACAAAACAAAATCGGATTACGAGTGAACAACAACAACCAAGGATCATGAAATCCATTCAAGCTGTAGAACGCGAGATCATCTCCACCTTTGAGGCACTTGAGTTGATCGATGAAAAATATGCCCTGCTGTTCCAGCTGGGAGAGGACCTGCCCCCGATGGACCCCAGCCTGAAGACCGACCAGAATTTAGTCAGGGGCTGCCAGTCCACGCTGTGGTTCCACCTCACACAAACGGATGGCTGCTTTCACCTGCAAGCTGACAGCGACTCGCTGGTGATTAAAGGCATTGCCGCCCTGCTGGTCAGGCTGGTTGAGGGGCGGACCGCTGAAGAGGTTTTGTCGATTAGCATGGATTTTATTGACCAGCTCAATATTTGGAAGCTGGCCTCTGAACGGAATAATGGGCTGATAGCCATGCTCGACCACCTGCACACAAGGGCGCGCCATGCGGGGGAAGCACCCTCGCACGGGTTGCCAAACCCCAATAATGAGGATACATTTAGGTCAGTATGACGAACTTAAGTTACCGGATGCTGTTTATCGGGGGTGCGCCGGCCGGGTTGCTCGGCCTGGAAGAGCTGTTTGGTGAGCTGTTCACCGCCGGGCTAGACCCTAACCATCCTGACCTCGCCAAGTCGCTCATGAAAGGCGTACGTAAACATAACTTTGTCCCCAAACCTGCCCTGGGGGATTACCAGGTCGTATTGAGCAGAGAATATCAAAAATACTATCGTGACCGCACCGGTGGAAAGGCCATGGTGGCCAGGGATTATGGCCAGTGGCAGGGGTTCCCCCGTGAGCAGGTGCCCTGGTTCCCGGTGGTTTCAGCTGATTTGTGCGACGGCTGTATGAAGTGCATTGAAGTGTGCCCCAAGGAGGTCTTTGAGGAGACCGAAGATGGCAAAGTGGAAGTGCTGGAACCCTTTTTGTGCATTGTGGGGTGCTGTTTCTGTAAGAGCGCTTGCGATCCCAAAGCCATCCTGATGCCCGACCGAAAAATCTTGGATAACTTCACCCACGGTCAGCGGCCCAGCATGTAAATCGTGGTGCCAATCACACCCCACCAGTTCTCAATTTCCCCACAATAAATAAGAAAACCAGGTGAGCTGGCGATGCGGGCCTGGATAGCCGCGGGATCGTCGCCCACCTGGTGAGTTGTGCAAATCGATGAATTAACTGCCCGTTGAAAGCTGCGAAACGGGCTGCGAGGCCTGGTCTTTTTCTGGAAACATGTGCCGGGTGCGCTTACAGATCTCCACCAACAGCAGCATGATGGGTACTTCAATCAAGATGCCGACCACCGCGGCCAGCGCGGCGCCAGAGCCCAGCCCAAACAGCATCGCCGCTGTTGCAAAGGCGACCTCGAAATGGTTGGAGGTGCCGATCAAACCGACGGGCGCTGCGTCTTCATAGGGGAGCTTGAACCAGCGCGATACGCCAAAGTAGCTGAAGGCAAAAATGATGATGATCTGGATGATCAACACGATGCTGATCCACAGGATGGTGAGCGGGTTCTCAATGATCACATCGCCTTTGAAGGAGAACAACAAAACCAGTGTGGCCAACAGGGCAGCGATGGAAATGGGAGTCAGCCATTTGACAAAGTGCTCATTGAACCACTCCAATCCTTTGGTTTTAAGGATATACCTGCGTGTAAAATAACCGCACACCAGCGGAAAGGCCACGTAAATCAGCACAGAAAAGACGATCGTCTGCCAGGGGATGAGCATGCCAACACCGCCAAGCAGCAGGCTGG
>JBLRWR010000139.1:0-5055 GCA_047921135.1 Candidatus Brevefilum sp. | reverse complement strand
TGCCCCAGCATGGCATCGGCGGTGGGTTTTGCGGCTTTTTCAAGCAGGCGTTGCAATTCTTGCGGATTAGGGGGTTGCTCGGACATGGATGCTCATTTCTGCGCTTGGGGCAGGCGCACATTAGTGTGGTGGAATAATTTTACCATTATGGTGACGGGGGGATTCGGTATAAGGTATTGGGTATTTGGTATTAGGAACAGGGTTGTTAAAAAGCAATATTGTTGAGCAAGGGTAGTTCTGATGATAAAAGCCACTTTTCTTAAGGATTGATTTTAATTTTTCAGTCATTCTCACCCACTGGTTATCGTTTACCCATACGACAGGCCATGGCCGAAGGGGTAGAGCGGATGGTGGCTGTCAAAGGGGACATCAGTGCGCTGGGTACGGACGTCCGCCATGGCCGCGGGCAGTTCGAAGGGCAGGCAGCCTCCGGGGGCAGCCTGGCCGAAGAGCACTTGCATGACGGCTTCATCGCTGGCGCCGAAATCGGCCAGCAGTGCCGTTGCGGCCGCAGCGATCTCCGGGATGACCGCCGGGCGGTCCAGTTCGATCACCACGATGGCGGGTTTGATGGCTAAAAGGCGTAAGATGGCTGCTTTCTCCGCACCTTTGAACTCCAGATCGCCATGGTGGAAGGTGCGTGCAAAGGGGATGTCCGAGTCAACCGGCTCCCAGGGTGCGCTCAGCCGCAGGAGGATGAGGTCTGCCTCCTCTGGGGTGGCGGCCAGGTTTGCATACTGGCGGACGGCATCCTCGGAGATATTCTCGATGTAAAGCTTGGGTCTGCCGCCCAGGGGCAGGATTTGGCGGTCGTTTTTCAACAGCGTCATCGCCCGGCACTGCGCATCAATACCGGCCGCCAGGGTAGCGGGGTTCCCGATCACCTGTGGAACGAGTTCGGGATCGCTGAAGGGATTGTCGAACAGCCCCAGCGAAAATTTCAGCCGCAGCACCCGCCGCACGGCCTGGTCAACCTGCTCAATGGAGACCAAGCCCTTCTGCACTGCCTCGACCAGGTAGGCCGGGCAGCTCTCGCCGCCGAGCATATCCACGCCCGCATTGAAGAGCTTGGCGACGCGCTCAACTCCGGAAAGGTGCTCAACGCCCCAGGCCCGCGCGGGCCAGGTGAAATTCGGGGTGACCAGGTCGGTGACCAGCCCCCAATCGCTGCATACCACGCCGTCATACCTGTATTTTTCGCGCAGCAGCCCGGTGATGATAGCCCGGTTATAGGCCATGCCCACGTTTTCATCGGTTTGATCCATGGGGACGCCGTAGTAGGGCATGATGGCGGCCGTGTTGGCCCGCATAGCGGCTTCAAAGGGGATCAGGTGATACTCAAAATTGTCTCCGGGGTAAATTTGGCCTTTATGGAAGGGAAAGTGCGGGTCGAGGCCTTCTTTTTGTGGGCCGCCGCCGGGGAAGTGCTTGGTCATACAGGCCACGCTTTCAGGCCCGAGGAAATCACCCTGGAAGCCGGCAATATAAGCCGCGCCCAGCCGTGCGCTGAGCTGGGCATCCGCACCAAAGGTGCCGTTGATGCGCGGCCAGCGCGGCTCGGTGGCCAGGTCAATTTGGGGGTGCAGGGCTACCCGGATGCCGGCGGCCAGGTATTCCTGGCGGACCAGATCACCAAATTGGCGCACCAGGGCTTCATCACCGATAGCGCCCAGGCCAAGGGGCTGGCACCATTGCGAGAAATCCTGGGCCTGCATTTCGTAAATTGAGCGGCTGAAGTGGTTACGGGGGTCAGAGGCGATCGTGACCGGAATGCCCAGGCGCGTCTGTTCGGCGAACTGCTGCAGACGGTTGTGCCAGCGGGACACGATCGCCGCGCCGGGCACCTCCCACAGGTTGAAGTGGTTCATCAGGTGGTCTTCCATCTGGGTTTTTGCCGCCAGGCCAAACCCATCAGGGGTGGGTCGATCTTCTATTGAAGCATCCGGGTTGACCACCGCGCCGTTGATGAACAGCAGGCCAGCTTTTTCCGCCAGCGTCATCTGGGAAAGCAGGTCTGTGACGCGCGCGTCGATCGGCTGGCGCGGGTCTTCATAGATATCCAGCACGCCGTTTTTGTTCAGGTCCCGGTAGGTGACCCCATTTTCGGTTTGCAGCAGGCTGGAAAAGCGCTGGAGGAGGTGCGGTTTATAGCTCATGGGTCAGGCTCCTTGGAACGTGGGGCTGTTATGGGCCATTATAATCGGATATGGGGGTTGGGTGGATGGCTCAGCAGGATCAATATGCTAAAATGGAGTAAACGGCAGGCCGTGGGCTGGAAAAAAGGAGTGCAACATGAACAATGATTTTGTGAAAACCTTAATGGAACACATCATGGAAGCCACGATGATCCCCAAGTCACAAATTGAGCGCGCTGTGGGGCCAATCTTGAGCATGTTTTTGCCGGCTGTGCTGACGGAAACATTTCGAACTGACCCGGCGCTAGCCGGGAGGTTTGAAATGGTGTGCCCGGAATTTCCACTTAAAAAGACACATAACCGCCAATCGACCAATATCGATTGGCTGATGTACCATCCAGGCCGCAAAATGCTGCTGTTGGTTGAGCTGAAGACTGCGGATACCTCGGTCAATGAAGCGCAGAATACCATTTACCGTGAGGTGCAGGATCGGGTCAGCCAGCAAGGCGGTGAATTCCTGGTAACTGATCTTGAAGTGTTGCGTGATGCTTCGAAGGAATCCGGGAAATATCAATACCTATTAGAACAACGCATCGCGCCTTTCCGCAGTCAGATCAGCACCTGCCGGGAGGCACGGCTGATCTACCTGGTGCCCAAAAGCGCACAGCGCAAGGTGATCGGGCACGCCGACGCCGTGCTGACCTTTGGCATGCTCTCGGATACCATTAGCGGGCCTTACGCCGAGGAGTGGAAGGTGATTCATGCTGCCCTGTGTGGGCTGGACGTGCTTTCACAGCGCTCACGTAACCAGGAATTTATCGCTGAACCGGGTCTACAGGGTGGAAAAAATTACCTGGGCAAGCTTCCTTTGGATGCCATCCTGGATTTGTGCAAAGAACATGGTAATGCGATTGTGGTAGGTTTCTCAGGTGGGAGAACTGCGTTAGAAAACCGCCCACTGGATACTCTGGTCGGCCGGCAGTATAAGTGGGATAAGGTTAAGGGTGGAAGCGGTACGAAAAGCTCGTCCAACTGGGTCCCTGGCGAAACCTTTGCCTGGGTGGTCACACGGAAAATAGCCCGAAGTGAGGGTACTGGCCAAACACCGGCCCGGAAGCCAACAAAACGCTCGGTTAATTGGTCGGGAACAGCGAAATTCCCCGGGATGGTTGCTTTGTGCCAGCAGCATGGGGACGACATTCTGATCGGGTTTACAGGCGGCAGGACGGCGTTTGTTAATACACCGCTAGTTGACTTGCAAAACCGACCACATTACAAATGGGATTATGCCAGCAGCACTGCCAAAAGAACCCATACAGACTGGCTGGCAGGCGGAACGGTGCTGGAATTGCTGAGACAGTATCATGGGTATGCGGGTTAGATAGGGAATCGTGGCGGGTTCTTGCGAGATGGGTCTTGTGGGTTGTATCTTAACGCATCACACCACCATGCACCCCTAAATGATGATGGTCGTTGAATCTACTCTTCGCGCAAATTTCCGCTGCCGCAAGCCATGGGGGATGCGATTATAATCAAGACCAGTCCGCACACGAACTGGAGTACACCTTATGGCCAAGAACTGGACCCCGATCAAAGGCGTCATCCCCCCGATGATTACACCCTTTGATGCGCATGGCGAGATTGATCAGCGCGCATTTATCCATAACCTTGAACAATGGAACACAGACAAACTGGCCGGTTACCTGGTGATCGGTTCCAACAGCGAAACCGCCTTTTTGAATACTGAGGAGAAATTGGCCCTGGTGAAATTGGCGGCGGCGTATCACCAGCCTGGGCGGCACCTGATGGCCGGCACGGGCTGTGAATCTACCCGTGAGACGATCGCCTTCACACAAGCCTGCGCTGATTTGGGGGTCCAAAGCGCGCTGGTGCTCACGCCGCATTACTATGACCGTGTCATGGATAGCGAGCACCTGGTCCGGTTTTACAACCAGGTGGCCGACCGCAGCCCGATCCCCATCTTGATTTACAACGTTCCGATGTTCACCCATGTCAACATCGCCCCCGATGCGGTCGAAATCCTCTCGAGGCATCCCAACATTGTCGGCATGAAAGATAGCACCGGGAATATGCCCCAACTGGCCACGTTTCTGCGCGTCGCCGATGAGGGTTTCCAGATTTTTGTGGGCACCGCATCCGCCTGGTTCCCGGCCCTGTGTATGGGCGTCCAGGCGGGGATTCTGGCGCTGGCCAACTGCTTACCCAATGGCTGTGCGCTCGTCCAGGAGGCTTATGATCAGGGACGATCAGACCAGGCCTTTGCCCTCTACCAGGCCTTGTTTCCGGTCAACAATGCGGTCACCGCGCAGTATGGCGTGCCGGGCCTCAAATACGCCTGTGATCTGGCTGGTTATGTCGGCGGGCAGGTCAGGAGCCCATTATTGCCGCCCTCCGACGCGGCTAAAGCGCACATCCGTCAAGTGCTTGATGCGGCAAAGAAAACAATTCAATCCATACAATGATGTTTAATAAACAGGAGTGAAATGATGGATAAACTGGTTATGATTCCGGGCCCGACCCCTGTTGCCCGGTCTATTCAAGATCAAATGGGGCGCGAGATCCAGGCCTTTGGTGATCCGCGCTTTGTGGCCGATTATAAAGAAGTGATTGCCGCATTGGCCAGGCTGCTCAATTGCAGCGGGACGACCTTTGCGATCCCGGGCACCGGCACCCTGGCAATGGAAATGGCAATTGCTAATATAACCCGCGCTGGTGACCCTGTTTTAATCATCAGCCACGGCTATTTTGGTGACCGGTTCGTCGAAATTTGCCAGCGCAAGGGGTTGGATTGTGATGTCCTCACCTGCGAGTGGGGAGAAATCGTTCCCATGGACCGCATTGAAGCACAATTGGCGGCTAAACCCTATGCCGCCGTCACGGTCACCCATGTGGATACGAG
>JBLRWR010000138.1:0-5146 GCA_047921135.1 Candidatus Brevefilum sp. | reverse complement strand
GGTGTTCGTTTTCCTCTACTTGCTCCTGTTGTTCGGGGGTGTATTCCTGTAACGTCACACCGGCGCGCTCTGCCAGGTTGCGCAGGGCTTCGGGGAAGTCCCAGCCCTCGCGTTTCATCACAAAATTGAAAATATCGCCGCCCTCGTTGCACTGGCCAAAACAGCGCCAGGATTGGGAATCAGGGAACACCGCAAAGGCGGGGGTTTTTGTATTGGTATGGAAGGGGCAGAAGCCGGTGTAGTTCTTCCCTGAGTGGCGTAAATTCACCGTCTCAGAGACGACATCCACAATATCCAGCCTGGCTTTGATTTCATCAACAGTGGTCATGTTTGTTTTCCTAACTGAATTATACGGGATATTAGGTGAATGGTAATTAAGTGAATGGTGAATGGGAAAAAATTCAGGAGACAGGTATCCTTCCTATTCACTATTCACAATTCACTATTTACCATTAATTGATTCCGAGGCCCATATGGAAACCCCGGAAGAAAAGGGGAGAGGGACTACTGGCCACTCCTGCTTGACTTTACTCACATCGGTCGATACAATCCTAATTGAAAAATATTATCAATAAGGAACCGTGATGAATTGGCAGGATAAGCTCAACAAGGCAGGGCTCAGGCTGACAACCCCCCGTCGGGTGGTCATCTCTATGCTGGAGGCGGCCGGGGTGCCCCTTTCGCCACAGACCATTCACCAGCGCTCGCTGGATGCCCACGAAGAGATCGGCTTGGTCTCTGTGTACCGCACCCTGGAGATGCTGACCGACCTGGGGTTGGTGCGGCGGGTGCACGGTCATGATGCGTGCCACGGGTATGTACTCGCATCGCCAGGGCACCATCACCACCTGGTGTGCCACAACTGTTCGACAGCGGTCGAATTTAGCGGGATGGATGACCTCTCCACCCTGATCGATCACATCCAGGAGGAAACCGGCTTTGAGGTGGATGAGCACATGCTGCAATTTTCCGGATTGTGCCCGCAATGCCGAAGGAGAATGCCCCAGCGTGATCAAGACTAACCAAACCTTTTGGAAACTGGCTTTGCTGATGGCATTGGTGATGCTCCTGGCGGCTTGCCAGCCGGGGCCCGACCGGGCGGCGGATGATGAACCCAGGATGCTGGTCACCGTCAGCATTTTACCGCAAGCCTATTTCGTCGAACGCATCGGCGGAGAGCGGGTATCGGTCAATGTGATGGTCGGGGCAGGCGAAGACCCGCACACCTATGAACCCAAACCTGAGCAGATGCGGGCGCTGAGTGGGTCGCAGCTGTTTTTCACCATTGGTACGGAATACGAAGCGGCCTGGCTGCCGCGCCTGCGAGAGGTCAACCCTGAGATGACCTTTGTCGACAGCGCTGAGGGCATTAAACGCATCATCGAAACCGTCTCCCACTCCCACGATGACGATGAAGATCATCTTGACGAGGCAGATGACCATGAAGATGATGATGGGCATGCGGACGGGTTGGACCCCCATGTATGGCTTTCGCCCCGCAATGGCAAGCTTATTGCTGAGAATATTTATAACGCCCTGGTTGCCGCCAGCCCGACGGATGAAGCCTTGTTTACAGCCAATTATGAGGCTTTGATTGCAGAAATTGAGGATCTAGATCAGCGTATTTCAGAAACGCTTTCTGGCGTCACCCAACGAAAATTTATGATCTATCACCCCGCCTGGGGCTATTTTGCCAGGGACTACGACCTGATCCAGCTGCCCATCCAGCTTGGCGGAACAGATCCCAGCCCCAGTGAACTGGCCGCCTTGATCGACCAGGCGCGGAAAGAAAATATCCGGGTGATCTTTGTCCAGCCGGCTTTCAGTGCGGCCAATGCCCGGGCTGTTGCCGCCGAGATCAACGGCGAGGTAGCCACCGTTGACCCACTGGCACGAGATTGGCTGGAAAACCTGGAAACTGTTGCCGCGGCTTTTGCCGCTGCCCTTGGAAAATAGATTATCAGCAGGAGAAGGACTGATCGTGCCTATCGGGACCGCTGGTTTTGGTGTCAAGATGATAAAAAAAGCAAAATTTCAGTTACAGCAGGTTCAAGGTGAATCCTGCCAGGCTGGCAATACTACGGTGACACCCTTCACCCGTCGGTTCACATTTGGGCTGCCAGAATGGACCACAGCCAAGAGAGGTTTGATCTTTATCTTTCAACAGCCAAGCAGGTTAAAAGTTGAGCGTGACGGGCGTGTTATGGATGTTCCTGTACTTGATTATGAGGGAATAATCGTCATATCACTGCTGCTAATCACAGCTGTTATTATGATCATTACCAAATTCATGGGTAATAAGGAGAAAGAATATGACTGAGCTTAAAGACGAGATCTATCTCAAAGCTGTGCATACGCCAACAGAAGGGACTGAACTGCTGAGCAAAATCACCGAAGCTGCCTCTCCAAGTGCGGTTTATGGAGAGCCAATTCAACAAGGTGAGACAACGGTCATCACAGCCAATAGCGTCAGCGTCGGCCTGGGATTTGGCATGTTTGGGTTTGTTCTGGGAAGAACTGAAGCGGGGCAAGAAGATTATCAGCAAGCGCGTCGGGAAGTCAATGGCGGTGGTGGTGGAGGCGGGTCAGCTATGGTCCGTCCGGTGGCCGTTGTCAGCATTGACCCGGAAGGGGTTAAGGTAATCCCGGTGATTAATGTGACCAAAATTGTCCTGGCCTTCCTCAGCACCATCTCTGCCGTCCTGATCGCCATCCATAAGGTTAAAAAATAGGGTCATAAGAAATGTTGGATCAATACTCATGAAAGACATTCAAAATGCTTCACCGCCTTTAGTCGAAATCAGGAACCTGTATGCGGGATATCAGCATGAAACCGTCCTGAAGGATATCAACCTGGTCATCGAACAGGACGATTTTATCGGGCTGATCGGCCCCAACGGCGGTGGCAAGACCACCCTGTTGAAGATCATGCTGGGTTTGCTTGAGCCACAGGCGGGCACGGTCAGGGTGATGGGCGAACCGCCGCACAAAGGGCGGCAGCGGATTGGGTATGTGCCCCAATTTGCTGAATATGACGCTGAATTTCCCATTAGCGTGCGTGATGTGGTCAGGATGGGGCGCTTAAGCACCCAGCACCTGTTTCGGCCTTATTCCGCCCAGGATGATGCCATCGTGGCCGAACGGCTGGACTGGGTGGACATGCTCGAGCATCAGGATCGCGCCCTGCGCGAGCTTTCAGGCGGACAGCGTCAGCGGGTCTATATAGCCCGTGCATTGGCGACCGAGCCAGCCCTGTTGGTGCTGGATGAGCCCACCATCAGTGTGGATATCGAGGCCAGCACCCACATCTACGACCTGCTTTACCGGATCAACCAGGAGGGGGTGACCATCTTCCTCGTCACCCACGATCTGAACGTGATCTCAAGCTATGTCAAGACCATTGGCTGCCTGAACCGCAAGCTGCATTATCACGGTGAAAAGCAGGTCACTGACGAAATGCTGACCGCCGTCTATGGATGCCCGGTTGACCTGATCGCCCACGGCCTGCCCCATCGTGTGCTGGCTGAACACAAAGGAGGCGAATAATGGCGACACTCCTCAGCTACGGCTTCATGCGCAATGCCCTCATGGCAGGCGTCCTGGTCAGCCTGGCCTGCGGTGTAATTGGCACCCTGGTGGTCCTTAAACGCATGGTGTTCATCTCGGGGGGTGTGGCACACACAGCCTATGGGGGCGTGGGGCTGGCTTTCTACCTGGGTGTGAACCCGGTGCTGGGTGCGGTCGCTTTCAGCCTGCTGGCCTCCTTTTTGATGGGCTATGTCCAGCGCCAGACCCGCCAGCGGCAAGATACCCTGATCGGTGTGATGTGGGCTATTGGTATGGCAATCGGGATCATTTTCGTTGATATGACCCCTGGCTATAAGGCCGATCTGATGAGTTACCTGTTTGGCAGCATCCTGGCCGTCACCCAAACCGACCTGTGGCTAATGTTGGGCGTTAACCTGCTGGTGCTCAGTTTTGTCGCCCTGTTTTATAAAGAATTGCAGGCCAGCGCTTTTGATGAATCCTTTGCGCGGGTGCGTAACCTGCCGGTGGACCTGCTGTATGTGGCTCTGGTGGCCATGATCGGGCTGGCGGTGGTGATGTTGATGCGGGTGGTGGGGTTGATCATGATCATCGCCCTGCTGACTGTCCCCGCGGCGATCGGCACGCTGTTCCTCAAGCATATGAATCATATCATGTGGCTGGCCACGGGCTTGAGCCTGGTCTTCACGACGGGCGGACTGTTGCTGTCGTATTTCTTCAACCTGACCTCGGGGGCCACCATCATCCTGATTGCCGGGGTGGCTTACCTGGCGGCCTTGCTGATCCACAAAACCTGCCGGCGCTGCCCGGCATGAGAGACTGTGGTGATTGCGGGTTAACCGGGGCGAAAGCTGTAATCGTCGTCAGGTTGCACAGTCCGAATGCTCAAGTCATGTGAGCATACCCCTTTCGCCGCCCACCGGGTAGATATCAAATTGCTCCATTTAGGTAATTTTGATGATAAAATGGCTTAATCGTAATGGGTTAAACACATCAACTGTTAATTCAAGAACAGGGAGGGTAGATGAACAAGCTTCGTTTGATTGTGATGGGTGTTATGTTAATCGGTGTGTTCTTACTGGCAGGCTGTGCCCAAACCGAGGTTGCAGAAGAGGTTTCTGAAACCCTAACGGTGGAAGCACCGGAGGTACTGGTGATTGAAGCGCCAGTTGAGGCTGAAGAGGCCTATCCGGTTGAGGAAATTGTCTTGATGCCCTTGGTGGCTTACCCGGTTGATGAGGAACAGGTGCCGGATGAGGAAGCGGCGCTTGATGATGAGGATGCGCGCATGCAGGCCCTGATCAGCGAGAAGATTGGCGGCTGTCATGTGTTGAATTTCATCCTGGGGCAAAACAAGACCCGCGAGGAATGGTCCGCCACGATTGACCGCATGATTGGCAAGGGCGCCCAGGTCAACGCGGAGGAAAAGGACCTGATCATCGATTGGCTGGTCTCACGCGAGCAGTGATCCGCCCTCTGGGGGATAATGCTAAGTATGGTATTAGGCGGATTAGTTCCTGCTAACCTGCCATAAATAGTTGCGCTTTCCGTTGATGTTCAATCATTATATATGTGTGTAGGGGCAGACCTCTGTGTCTGC
>JBLRWR010000137.1:0-5206 GCA_047921135.1 Candidatus Brevefilum sp. | reverse complement strand
CTGGCTGCCCTGACGAGCATTGAAGAAACCGTTTATCATCCCCTGATTGACCAATTGCGGTCAGGCTCACCCTTTGAACTGCCCATGCCAGGCTCATACACAAAAGTTGAATTCTCAGAAGACAGCCTTCAAGACCCGCAAGCCCTTTTTGCCCGTTTTCTGAAAGCGCGCAAGATTACCCTGGCGCAAATATGTGATCATTTCCAGGACGCAAAACTCACCCAAACCATAAATGGTTTAGCCCAATGGATGGCCAACCGTGATCGCAAACAACTCCGGGATTGCATAAATTTATAAGATATTCATAAGATTTATTAAACATTTTACATTATCACTGGTAAACCCCCCATAGGGTTGGTATAATACGAAGGCCTTAAAAAATAAAGAACAAAGTGCCTATAGCCTGGAGGACTCAGTGAAAGCTCGCAATCAATCATTTATCATCTATCTATTGCTGTTCATGGCAATTATTGCGATGGTATTTTTTTCAGTTAACCAACAAAGCGATCGGATTGAAGATATCCCCATCAACCAGCTCGCAAGTGACATTCGCGATGGTAAAGTGAAATCTATCATTGAAGACGATAGCCGCCTTCAAATACAATACAAAAACAACGAAGAGAAAACATCCACTAAAGATCCCGGCACGCCTCTGATCGCCCAACTGGTTGACCTGGGTGTGACCCCCGATGATCTGGCCGCCGATGAAATCTCTGTCGAGATTAAACTGCCCAGCCCGTTCCTGGGGATCGTCTCCATCCTCAGCTACATCCTGCCCTTCATCATCCTGATCGGCTTATTCTGGTTTATCTTCCGCCAGGCCCAGGGCAGCAACAGCGCTGCCATGTCCTTTGGCAAGTCCAAAGCCCGCATGTTTACAGGCGATCACCCGACCGTGACCTTTGATGATGTCGCCGGTGTGGAAGAAGCCAAAGAAGAACTTCAGGAAGTGGTCGAGTTTCTGCGCGAGCCGCAAAAGTTCATCGCCCTGGGTGCCCGCATCCCCAAAGGCGTCCTCCTGGTGGGTGCACCTGGAACCGGTAAAACCCTGATGGCCAAAGCTGTTTCTGGAGAGGCAGGCGTGCCCTTCTTCTCAATTTCAGGTTCTGAATTCGTCGAAATGTTCGTAGGTGTCGGCGCCAGCCGGGTGCGAGACTTGTTTGAGCAAGCCAAGCGGCACTCTCCCGCCATCGTATTTGTGGATGAGATCGACGCCGTTGGGCGCCACCGCGGCGCCGGACTGGGTGGCAGCCACGACGAGCGCGAGCAAACCCTCAACCAGCTCCTGGTTGAAATGGACGGCTTTGACACGGATACCAACGTGATCATCATCGCAGCCACCAACCGGCCCGATATCCTCGACCCTGCCCTCCTGCGGCCTGGCCGCTTTGACCGACGGGTAATTCTTGACCGTCCCGACATCAAAGGGCGTGAAGAGATCCTTGACGTGCATGTCAAAGGCAAACCCGTATCGCCGGATGTGGACCTCAATGATATTGCCCGCTCAACACCCGGATTTGTAGGTGCAGACCTCGAGAACCTGGTCAACGAGGCCGCCATTTTGGCAGCCCGCCGCGATAAACGCATCATTGAACACGAAGAATTTATGGAAGCTATCGAGCGCGTCATTGCCGGGCCAGAACGAAAGAGCCGGTTGATCAACGAAAATGAAAAGAAGATCATCGCCTACCACGAAGCTGGACATGCTGTGGTAATCAATGCCCTGCCCGAGGCAGATACTGTCCAAAAAGTGTCCATCATTTCCCGTGGTGAAGCCGGTGGTTATACCATCGCCTTCCCAGAGGAAGACCGCATGCTCAAATCCCGCAAACAGATCGTGAGCGACATGGTCACCTTGCTGGGCGGACGGGCAGCAGAGGAGATTGTATTCAGCGATATCACCTCTGGAGCCTCCAACGACCTCGAACGGGTTACCAAACTCGCCCGCACCATGGTCATGCGCCTGGGCATGAGCGATGCTTTAGGCCCAATGGTTTACGGGAAAAAAGAGGAACTGGTTTTCCTGGGACGTGAGATCTCCGAACAGCGTGACTATTCTGAGCATATCGCAGAGAAAATCGACTCAGCCATTCAAAACCTGGTCCAGGAAGCTTATCAGAAAGCCAAAGAAATCCTGAAGCAATATCGCAGCGAACTCGATCAGGTGGCCGAAAAGCTCCTTGAGGTTGAATCGCTCACCGCGCAAGAATTCTACGAGATCTTCCCGACACCCGTCGAGAAGACCGGTGGCATCCCGCAGAAAATTATTGCTTAAGGTTCGATCAAACAAAAAAATAAAGGCTGCGAGACCCTTATCGCAGCCTTTTTTATTGTCAGGTCAATGAAATCAAACCTCAGATGACAGCACCCGCCTCAACACCTTCCCCACCATCGTCCGGGGCAGGGATTCCCTGAATTCAACGTACTTGGGGATCTTGTAGCGCGTCAGGTATTGATCACAAAAGGCCTGAACTTCCTCAGGGGAAGACTCCTCACCCGGATTAAGCACCACCCAGGCTTTGGCTGCCTCGTTTCCATTGTCGTCCACCACACCCGCCACGGCCGCCTCCCTGACCTTGGGATGCTGCAGGATCACAGCCTCGACCTCGTTCGGCCACACCTGGAACCCGCCCACTTTAATGACGTCTTTCTTACGGTCAACAATGTAAAAATACCCATCCGTGTCCATCCGCACCACATCACCGGTAAACAGCCAACCCTCCCGCAGGGTCAGCGCGGTTTCGTCCGCTCGCTGGTGATATCCTACCATCACCTGGGGCCCCCTGATAATCAATTCGCCGATCTCGCCAATTGCCACTTCGGTTTTACCGGTTTCCAGGTCGACCACCTTGCATTCCACATTGGGCAGCGGCAATCCAATTGAGCCCGCCCGGTTCTCACCCAGGATGGGGTTGCAATGCGTCGCTGTCGGTGCCTCTGAGAGGCCGTACCCCTCCACCAAATGGCCCTTGGTCAACGCCTCAAATTCCTGTTTGACCTTAATGGGCAATGTGGCCGAACCGGAAATGCAGGCCTTAATCGAAGAAAGGTCATACTCGCCAGCTAAGACCGCCGGGTAGTGATTAATGGCTGCATACAAGCTTGGAACGCCGGGAAAGACGGTTGCCTTGTAGGTCTCAATCGCCTGCAAGAGTGCAACCAGGTCCCGCGGGTTCGGGATCAACACCATGCGTGCCCTCATCTTCACCGCCAGGTTCATACCCAGCACCATGCCGTACACATGATAAATAGGGATCGCCACCAAAACGGTCTCTTTGCCGGGTTCAGTATTCACCAGCCATTGATCAAATTGGTACACATTAGCTACCAGGTTGCGATGCAGTCCAACTGCACACTTCGGTGTGCCGGTAGTACCCCCGGAATATTGAAATACAGCCGGGTCGTCCGGGCTGATCTCAACGGCAACGGGATCACCCTCAACGTTGTCCGCCAGCAACCTCTCCCAGGTCGTGTCATTCCCCTCCAGGCTAGCGGACGCGCCACCCACCACCACCAGCGCAGTCAGATCTGTGTTCGGCGCCAGGGACTTAACGGTTTCATAATATCCCTCACCCAAAAATAACACCCGGATGCCCGATTCGACAGCCTGTTTTTCGATCTCCGGCAGGCGGAAAGCCGGGTTAAGTGCCATTACTACCGCCCCAGCTTTGAGGATGCCATAATAGCTGATCACAAAAGCCGGCGTGTTTGGCAGCAAAATCCCCACCCGGTCACCCTTCTTGATGCCTTGTTTTATCAGGTAACGTGCCACCCGATCGGAGTGATCATCAACCTGTTCATAGGTCAGGCTTTGACCCTGATAAATTGTACAGGTTTCATCCCCAGCCTCCTGCACTGCACCTTTTAACAGATCAATCAGTGTCAACTGTGGAATTTGAAGGTTGGCCGGCACGCCCGCATCATAATGAGACAACCACGGTTTGTTTTCATACATCATTCAAGTTTCTCCTTAAATAAGCTTCCATGCGATCAATCACATCCCCTTCATCATCCGCCTCAGTGATCATAAACCATTCGATGCGATCGTCCTCCGCTTTAAACCAATTGGCCTGTCTGCGCACGAAGATGCGTGTGTTGCGCTTGATCAATGTAACTGCTTCGTCAAGGCTGATCTCCCCCTGCAGGTATTGGATGATCTCCCCATAGCCAATGGCAGACATCGTTGGCAGGTTTGGTGAATAGCCGGCTTCCAGCAAGCCCTGTACCTCCCCAACCAGACCCTGTGCCAGCATCTGCTCAATGCGCTGGTCAACGCGTTGATAGAGGATTTCTCGAGGTCGGTTGATGCCCAAGATCAGCGGGCGATAGCGGGGAGATTGCTTCTGGCGCAAATCAGAAAAGCGTTCACCCGTCTTAAAAATCACTTCAAGGGCGCGCACCGTCCGGCGGAGGTTTCGGTAGTCGATTTTGCCGGCAGCAGCCGGGTCAAGTCGCTCCAGGCGCTCGTGTAAGGCCTCTGGGCCGATTATCTCGGCCCAATGTGTTATTGCATCCCTTAAGCCATAATCAGGCTCCTGGGGCGGTATACGCCAGCCCTCGACAATCGAGCGGACATATTGGCCTGTGCCGCCCACCAGCAAGGGCAAATTTCCCCGCTGTTGGATCTGATCAATAATTGTATAGGCTTTACGCTGGTATATGCCCAGGCTCCACACCTCATCTGGTTCTGCCACATCAATTAAATGATGGGGAATGTGATTTATTTCCGCTTGTGTTGGTTTGGCCGTGCCGATGTCCATCCCCCGATAAAGCAGCCTGGAATCCGCTGAAACAATCTCTCCGCCCAAACGCCCGGCCAGGGCAATGGAAAGCGCCGTCTTACCAACGGCTGTCGGCCCCACGATGATAACTAAAGGTTGCTTCAATGTTTTATCCATCAGTAGGCATTAATGAAATGCTGCAAATCGTTCACTTGCGCCTGCCGATCGATCAAAATGGCGATTACATCCATGCGCCAATCTTCGGGCGCTTCAGGGTGGGCTTGCAGCCACAACAAGGCTGCATTTTCCATCCGTTCGATCTTTGCTGGCGTGACGCTATCCTCCGGGTTGCCAAAGGTAGCCGCTGTTGAGGAAAAGATAAACCGATCAACACCGGCATTTTGCATGGCCTGCAGGAGGTTCAAGGTACCAATGACATTGTTCTGGTAATAAAGGGCGGGGTTAGTAATGGATTCACCAACTAG
>JBLRWR010000136.1:0-5234 GCA_047921135.1 Candidatus Brevefilum sp. | reverse complement strand
CAGCAGACACCGATGTCACCAGCTACTACGTCACCGGCCAGGATGCTGAAATCGCCTCCGTGCAGTACATCATCGACGGCAAGCAATCCATGACCGTCCTCAAAGACGTCCGCATGCTGGTCGATGATGCCATCGCTATGGCCATCGCCGTTGTCACCGGCGCACCTGTCCAGACCACCGGCGAATATTTCAATGGTGTCACGATGGTTCCCGCCAAGCAATCCGAGGTCATCACAGTTGATCAGACCAATGTGCAACAAGCCCTGATCGACTCCGGTTACTACGAAGCCAGTCAATTTACTGGTCTTGACTAACATCAAGAAATAAAAAATCATGTAGAATAGTGATGGCTCAAGAGTCATCACTATTCTACATACTGATAGTCAACAAAAGTTATTGGAGAAAACATGAATGTTCCAATACTCGAAATGAAGAACATCACCAAGCAATTCCCGGGTGTGAAAGCGCTTGATGATGTCAGTTTCAAAGTCGACCGGGCGAATATCCATTGTCTTGTAGGAGAGAATGGTGCAGGCAAGTCAACATTAATGAAAGTGTTGAGTGGCGTGCACCCATTTGGTTCTTATGAGGGAGAAATTTACCTCGATGGAGAACTTCAACAATATCGCAGCACCTATGACAGCGAAAAAGCAGGCATTGCTGTTATTTACCAGGAACTGGCCCTCGTCCCTGAATTGATGGTGTATGAAAACGTCTTTTTAGGCCACGAAATCCGCAACGGTATCAATGTCAACATCAATGAAACTATTAGGCGGACAGTTGAGCTGTTGAAAAAAGTTCGTTTAGATGTCAACCCAACCATGAAAATCAAGCATTTAGGCATCGGCAAACAGCAACTGGTTGAAATCGCCAAAGCCCTTAGCCGCAATGCCAGGCTGCTCGTCCTGGATGAGCCAACCTCAGCCCTGAATGAAACAGATAGCGAGAACTTGTTTCTTATCCTCCGTGAGTTAAAGAAAGAAGGGGTCACATCCATCCTGATCACCCACAAACTCCAGGAAGTAATCGACATTGCTGATAAAGTCACCGTGCTGCGTGATGGCCAAAGTGTGATTACCCTCGATAATAATAACGGCGAAGTGAATGAAGACATTCTCATCAAGCACATGGTCGGTCGGTCAATTGAGAACATTTACCCACGCAGGGAGAAAAAGCCTATCGGCGATGTTATCTTTGAGATCAGAAACTGGTACGCCTATGACACCAGGCTGGAACGCCAGATCCTCAAAGATGTCAACATCAAATTGAGAAAAGGTGAAGTGCTCGGTATCACAGGATTGATGGGCGCAGGGCGGACAGAATTGGCACGCAGCATATTCGGCAACAAAGATGGCTATCAGGTCAAGGGTGAACTGATCCTGAATGGAGAGCCTGTGAAATTATCAAATCCACGCAAGGCAATAAATTCTGGTTTAGCCTACGTGAGTGAAGACCGGAAAGGCGATGGATTGATCCTGATACAGGACATCAAATCAAACATCACCATTGCCAATCTGAAAAGAATTCTGGAACACGGTTTTCTGATCAACGCCAATGCTGAAATTATTGCAGCCCGAGAATACAAAGATTCGCTGGATATCCGCACCCCAAGCATCCACCAATTTGTTCTATACCTCAGCGGCGGGAACCAGCAAAAAGTTTCTCTGGCAAAATGGCTGTATGTTGAACCAGATGTCATGATCCTTGATGAGCCCACGCGCGGTATCGATGTGGGGGCAAAATACGAGATATTCACGATCATGAACCAGATGGTCGATCAGGGCATGAGTATTATAATGATATCGTCTGAATTGCCTGAAATTTTAGGCATGACCGACCGAATTTATGTTGTTTCAGAGGGTGTGGTCACGGGTGAGCTCTCAACTGAAGAGTCTGACCAGGAAACCATCATGAGATATGCAACGATGTGAGGATGAAAATGACATTTATACAAGAACTCTCTCAAAATCTTAAAAGAAATATCCGTGAATATGGGATGTATATCGCCCTGTTCGTGATAATTCTGATTTTCACCATTGCGACCGACGGGATGTTTATTTCATCACGGAATATTAGCAACCTGTTCAACCAGATGGGCTACATTGCCGTCTTGGCCATTGGGATGACCCTTGTCATCGTGATCCGGCACATCGACCTTTCGGTCGGATTCCTGGCTGGATTCCTGGGCGCAGTTGCGGCCATTGCCCTTACCCAATGGAACTTCCCTGTATGGGCGGTGATTCCTATGGTGCTCGTCTTTGGCGTAGGCGCCGGATTGATCACAGCCCTGATGGTAGCCAAATTTGGCATCCCGGCCTTTGTGGCCACGCTGGCAGGCTGGCTCATTTACCGCGGTGCCCTACTGCAGGTCACCTTGAAAACGGGCACTATCATCATTCCCAATCCTTCTTTCAATGCCATCGGCAATGGATACATCCCCGATCTACCCCTGCCAAACTTCCTACCCGGGCTGCACATAGTGACCTTACTGATTGGGGTTATCGCTGCTTTATTGATGGTCGTTTCATCCATCAGCAGTCGTAAAAAGAAAATAGAATACCACTTCGAAGTCTCATCTAGGAACATGTTTGCGCTATCAATGGTTTTCATCATCTTGTTAATCGGCGCAGTCACCTATATTCTGGCTGGATACAACGGCCTTTCCTGGACTGCCGTGATCGTTTTGGGCGTAACACTGATTTACCACTTCCTCACCACCCAAACCTTCTTAGGCCGCCATATTTACGCCGTCGGCGGCAACCCCGAAGCTGCCGAGTTGAGCGGTATCAGCGTCAATAAGATCACCTATATCGTCTTCGGCTCCATGGGCATGCTTTCCGCGCTCTCAGGGATGTTATACGCCTCACGCCTGCAGTCGGCGACAACCACGGCGGGCACCCTGTTCGAATTGGACGCCATTGCTGCGGCGTATGTCGGCGGTGTCTCATCCGCTGGCGGCGTCGGCAAGGTGACTGGTTCCCTGATCGGTGCCATCGTGATGGTCTCCCTCACCAACGGCATGAACTTAATGGGCATCGACATCTCCACCCAGTACATTGTCCGTGGCGCTGTGCTGGTAGCAGCTGTTGTTTTCGACGTTGCCACCCGTAAACGCGGCATCTGATGCCCAAACACTAACCAATAGATCAAACGCCGCTTCTCCTGCATACAGAAGCGGCGTTTTGTAAGATCATGCAAACCATAATTATTTATCTATCAGTCAAACTTTACCAAACTTCCAATCTTATCTGCATGACCTTAAGTCCCACATAAAATTCAGGGAAGGTGCTTTGCCATTCCCATCGACCGAAGCCAACACTTAGTGCAAAATCTTGCTTAAAAATTCCTGCGTGCGCGCCTGGGTGGGCTGGCTGAACAGCACCTCCGGCGCCGCCTCTTCAACAATCACGCCCTCATCCATCAACACGGCGCGATCGGCCGCCGCACGGGCGAAACCCATCTCGTGGGAGACCACCACCATCGTCATGCCCTCCTGCGCCAGCTGTAGCATCACATCCAGCACCTCCTGGATCATCTCCGGGTCCAGCGCGCTGGTGGGCTCATCAAACAACATGATCTTCGGGTTCATCGCCAAGGCGCGGGCAATCGCCACACGCTGCTGCTGCCCACCCGAAAGCTGGCCGGGATAGTCATCTGCCTTTTCCGGGATGCCCACTTTTTCGAGCAACGTACGGGCGTTTTCCAGAGCTTCAGGCTTAGATCGTTTTCGCACCACTTTCTGCGCCACGGTGATGTTCTCCAGCACGGTCAGGTGCGGGAAGAGGTTAAAGGATTGGAACACCATCCCGACCTCGGTGCGGATGGCATTGATGTTTTCAGCCGTGGTGAGGGGGATATTATCCACCACCACTATCCCTGAATCAAATTCCTCCAGGCGGTTGATGCACCGCAGCAAGGTGGACTTCCCCGACCCCGAAGGGCCGATGATCACCACCACCTCGCCCGGGTACACGTCAAGGTTCACCCCGTTCAGCGCCGGGGTCTCTCCAAAATGTTTATGCAAATTCTCAATGTGAATGATCGCTTCAGCGGACATTTAGCGTGCCTCCGTTTGTGTTTTTCGTTCGATCCAGGCTACGATCCTGCCGGAGATCAGCGTCATCACCAGGTACAGCAGGGCGATCATCAGCCAGGTCTCCACCGGGATGAAATTGGCCGCCATGAACTCGCGCCCGCGCCGGGTCATATCCGCCACAGCCACCACACTGACCAGGGAGGAATCCTTCAGCAGCGAGATAAATTCATTGCCCACCGGCGGAAGGATCACCCGCACGGCCTGGGGGAGGATGATGTGGCGCATGGCCTGGCCGTGGGTCATCCCCAGGCTTCGGGCCGCTTCGTTCTGTCCTCTGGGGATGCTCTGGATCCCCGCCCGGTAGATCTCGCTCATGTAGGCGGCGTAACAAAAGGTCAGCCCGAGGATCGCCATGGCAAATGGGTCAGCCAGGTAGCGCTCAAAGGGCTGGAATTGGATCAGCCGCCCAAAACCATGGATCAATGAAGGGAAGGCAAAATACCAGAACAGCAATTGCACCAGCAAGGGGATGCCGCGTGCAATTTCCACATAGATGGTCGTCAATGACCGTACGATCCCGTTTTTTGAAAGCCGGCCGAGTGCGGCCAATAAGCCCATTACCAATGTCAACACAAAAGCAATCATGGTGACGCCAACCGTCACCAGGACGCCGTCGCTGACAAAGCGGATGATACGCCAATACGGGTCAGGCATGCGGATCGCCAGCAGGACAACAAGCCCGATCACAGCCACGACCATCCACCACCAGGTATCAATACGGTGGTTGGCAACCTCGTATCCGGGGACTCGCTCTAAAGTTTTTCGAATTCGCATAAAAAATCCTCTCTGCCCCCGCCCGGGTTACCCCCGGGCGAGGGATCAGGTGTAGGGGTTTTCCTCAGTCGGCGTCGCCATACCAGGTGATCACCAGTTGATCAATAAAGCCTTCAGCCTGGAGTTCTGCCAGGGCTGCATTGACCTGGTCAATAAGTTCGGTATTCCCCTTGCAAAAAGCAATGCCGTAGCTCTCATCGGTGAACACATCGCCGACCACTTTCAGTCGGGCTGAATTTTGGTTCACAAAAGCCACTGCAGTGGGGTAATCCGCGATCACTGCATCGATCTGCCCGTTGGCCAGGTCCAGGAAAGCCAATTCGTAGGTGTCATACACTTTAACCGTGGAACCCTCGATGTCCTC
>JBLRWR010000135.1:0-5241 GCA_047921135.1 Candidatus Brevefilum sp. | reverse complement strand
GCAGCCTGGTCTTCCTCAGGGGAGAGGGCCAGCAAAGCAGTAAAAGCGCCCCTTTCCGGGAATAACAGGCACAGCCGCTGCGCCTCTTTGCGGTAATGCAGTCCCCATCCCCGTTGCGCATTGTAAAACATCAACTCAACTGCAAAATCCGGGTAATGGGCTTGCAAATAGGTATTAACGTCCTCCCAAACCGGGTAGACCTCCCTGCCAATCACTCGGCGGATAAGGTCGGGGCTGGGGGGGGCGTCACGGTCCAGCAGCCTTTCATCCGTCATGCTTCAATCTTATCATAAGTTGATTGTTCGGCGGCATATTCAAACCGTACCCAGGTGGCCGGCCGCCCGCCCCCGCCATCTGGCCTGCGCTCATCAGAGTCCGCTTGCCATTGGCAATTAAGCAAGGTGCTAAAGTGCTTAAAATCTATTTCAGAAACCCCATACGCTTCCCCGGGTAAGGTTTTCCGGTGGGCATACAGGAGATATACGCCGCCAGGGTTTAACCAGTTTAACAAGTTTTGACGGTATCGCTCCCTTTCAAGGCGCCCCAAACTGTGGTAGCAGCCAATATCCACAACCAGGTCAAAGGTTGCGCCCACGTCCACCTGCCCTGCGACGTTACCACGGATCACACGGCCAGCCAGGCCGGCTCTTTTCAGTTTGGCCCGCGCCTTCCAAACTGAAATCAAGGCCAAGTCGATGCCGACCACGCGCCAGCCATGGGCGGCCAGGGTCACCAGGTTCGTCCCGGTGCCGCAGCCCAGGTCCAGAGCCTGCCCGGGTTGCGTCGATTGCAAATAATCGATCAGCTCAGGTGGCGACACGCCGGTATCCCAGGGCGGCCGGGCGAAATAACGTAAGTTAAACTGGATCCAACGCCTAATTTTGTTCACCTTAATTCCTCTAACGACTGTGTACCATTTTGAAGTCTCTACACACGCGAGTTAACCGCATTTTTCAGGGTTAAGTATACCGATAAACCTAAACTGCCAAAAAAATTTGCTTCCAGGTGGGCATCTACGCAATCAAAATTATAAAAAATCATCCTTTCTTGAGGGCGTTTTTGCGTCACATGGAAGAACTGGGTAGAATAAAAACATCTAGAAACAGAAAAAAAAGGAGCACCATGAAAAGAACAATTCAATTAAATGACGGTTACGAGATCCCCAGCCTGGGGTTGGGAACCTTTCTGGCCCGCGAAGAAGAATGCGAACGGGCGGTGGCATTTGCCCTCACGCATGGATATGATCACATCGACACCGCCCAGGGCTATCGGAACGAGCTTCAGGTAGGTAACGGCTGGAAAGCCAGCGGCCGTGCCAGGGAAGAGATCTTCATCACCACCAAGATCACTTACGGCAACCAGGATTATGACGCAACAGTTGAATCCTTCCAGAAGAGCCTGGCCGACCTGCAGACTGAGTATGCCGACCTGCTGCTGGTCCACTGGCCAAACGTCAAAGCCTTCGACAATACCATGGACGTGTGGCGGGCACTGATCGACCTGCAAGCCCAAGGCCTGGTCCGCAGTATTGGCGTGAGCAACTTCACCATTCCCCTTTTAGAGCGCCTGCTGGCCGAGAGCAGCGTCGTCCCCGCAGTCAACCAGGTTGAATTCCACACCTTCCTCTACCAAAAGGAACTGCTGGACTACTGCCGGGAGAAGGGCATCCAGATTGAAGCCTACAGCCCGATTGCCAAGGCAAAATTATTCGATAACGAAGTTTTACAGAAAACCGCCAGGAAATACGGAAAGACGCCAGCCCAGATCATGCTGGCCTGGCTGCTCAATCACGGCCTGGTGGCCATTCCCAAATCCACGGACGAAGAACGGATCTTAGAAAACGCGGATATCTTCTTTGAGTTTGACGCTGAAGATCTGAATGCGCTGGATAACCTTGAACCCCGCACCCGGCTGGTGAGGGAATTGGGCGTGTTCGACGATTAAGGCGTTTATGCGCTGGAAAATCCCTCACGAAATCAATGGGTTCCCTTCGCAGCGCGAGTAAACCAGTGAGTAGAAAAACAGGCCGTGATCTCTCACGGCCTGATGCTGTTAAAAAGATCGGACAGGTGAAAGATCAGCCCTCTCGAGCGATATCAACCATTTGGTCAAGAATCGTCTCAAGCGCCATCGTGTGGCTGCAGCGGCCGCGGGATTGGAAGAAATCGCAAGTACATCCCCACGCCCCTTCATCATAGGTCACCGTATGGTCACTATGATTCCCGGCAAAGATGACCGTGAACTGCTTGAAATCAATTCGCTCACGTTCTCCTGCATAACGCTTGGCTTTCTCCATTTTGCCGATCATTGCGTAGTCCATGGGGCACTTTTCCTTTCTATAGGTAGAAAATAAAAAACAGCACGCGCGGTCTACCCGGCGTGCTGTTAGATTCTTTTGTTTTTCTCAATCTCTGCATATGTACCTTTTGCACACAGCTTTATTAACCTGAGTATAAACCGAGTCGGCTGTAAAGTCAACGACGTTTTTCCAGCACCAGGGCGTCTTCACCGCCGACATAATATTTACGCCAGCGGTTGATGGCCACATAGCCCTGCCCCTCATACAAGCTGATGGCCGGTTGATTGGAGGCCCGCACACTCAGGCGGATGGCCGGCAAATCCAGGCTGTGCTCGCAGCGCTCAAGCAGGGCCAGGGCAATCCCTCGCCGCCGAAAGCCTGGCAGTACACCCAACGTGCTCACCCAGCCCACACCGCGGATGATATCTCGCTCACCGCCGATAAAACCCACCATGTTATCATCCACAACGGCCTTCAACCGCACCAAACCGGGCAGGGTTAGCGCGCCAATCAGGTCCCAAAACGGCCACAGGTCCTCCTGACGGAAGCAGGCTTTTTCGAGCTGGTTCAACTGGGTAAAATCGCGCCAGCTGGCAGTTTGGATCGACCAATTGATAGGGTTTGGGTCCATAGCATCCTTAGGTTCTGGCAAACCGTGTGGTTTAAACGTTTTCATTACATGAAATAGGCCAAAGCCCTGTCAGGCCAATTATACCGTGATCCCCACATTCACCCTGAGAGAAGTAATTTCAGGTAAAAGCAAGTAAAATACATCATAGACCAGAGCCATGCATAGTGATTGGTTAGCCAATGAAAATCAACATTGCCCTTGCACAATTCAACACCAAATTAGGCGCAGTCCGTGCGAATCTAGACAAACACCTAGACATGATTGACCAAGCCCGCCAGGCAGGCGCCGACCTGATCATCTTTCCCGAGCTCTCGCTGACTGGCTATGCCCTGCTGGATCTGGCGGTGGAGACCGCCATCCGCCCCCACCAGGATGACCCGGTCTTTAACGAGTTGCTGAGTGCCAGCCATGAGATCGACCTGATGTTTGGCTTTGTTCACGAAGACCGCCGCCATCGCTTCTACATTGCCTCAGCCTACCTATCGGGCGGCAAGATACTCCACATCCACAACAAGATCTACCTGCCCACCTACGGCATGTTCGACGAGGGCCGTTTCTTTGCCCCGGGCGATTCGGTGCGCGCCTTTGATACCCGTTTCGGCCGGGTGGGGATGCTGATCTGTGAGGATTTCTGGCATGCCTCGTTGCCCTACCTGCTGTGGATGGATGGCGCCGATATCCTTTTGTTCTCTTCCGCATCGCCGGGGCGCGGGCTGACCGACGCGCCGCGCCTGAGCAGTTCGGAATGGGTCGAACACACCAACCGTGCCTATGCCGGCCTGTTCACCAATTTTGTGGCCCATGCCAACCGGGTGGGCTATGAGGACGGGCTCAACTTCTGGGGCGGATCGACGATTTTTGACCCCAACGGGCACCTGGTGGTGCGCGCGCCGGATTTTGAGCCCGCGCTGACCATGGCCGAAATTGACCTCAACCAATTGCACCGCACACGCGCCCGTTTGCCCTTATTGCGCGATGAACGTCCCACAATCGTGCAGCGAGAGCTGGAAAGGATCCTGGGTGAAGCATGACCGACCTGACCATCAACACAGAACTGACTGAAAAAATCCTGACCGGGTTCATCCACACAGAGCTGAACCGGGTCGGATTCCAACGCGCCCTGCTGGGCGTCTCCGGCGGGATCGACTCGGCCGTATCCCTGTACCTGAGCGCCAAAGCCCTGGGGCCCGAAAACGTGCTGGCCATCCGCATGCCCTACAAAACCTCACCCGACCACACCCTGGAAGATGCCCAGCTGATGATCGACGACCTGGGCGTGCAGTCGATGACGGTCGAGATCACGCCGATGGTCGACCCCCTCGTCAACCGGTTTGAGGATATGACCAAGATCCGGGCGGGCAACATCATGGCCCGCATGCGCATGATCGTCTTGTTTGATCAATCCGTGGCCTTCAACGGCCTGGTGATGGGCTCCAGCAATAAAACGGAGATCCTGTTGGGCTATTCCACCATCTTTGGCGATGCAGCCGCCGCGCTGCAGCCGATTGGCGACCTGTACAAAACCCAGGTACGCCAGCTGGCGCACTATTTGGGTGTCCCTGAGCAAGTGATCGGCAAAGCGCCCTCTGCTGACCTGTGGGAAGGCCAAACCGACGAGGGCGAACTGGGCTTCTCTTACGCGGATGTGGACCAGTTGCTGCATCTACTGGTCGACCAGCGCTATCGTCCTGAAGCCTGCGTTGAAGAGGGTTTTGACCGGGATTTTGTGGAGAAGGTCGTGCGCAGGGTGCGTCAGAATCACTTCAAGCGCGTCATGCCGCCGATTGCCAAGCTCTCCGAGCGCACGATCGGGTATGACTTCTTGTATTTGCGCGATTGGGGGACGTAGCGCGTAGGGTGGGTTGGCTGCCAGGTTTTCATGTGCTGAGGTCTGTAATGTAAGAAGTGACAAAGCTTGATGCTGTTTACAGAACCAACCCACCGAAAAAGCAGGATTACAACCTCATGGTGGGTTGGCGGGTGGTTGATTTTTTCAAATCGTCTTACAAGTGTGGCTGTTTTGAATCTCCCGCCAACCCACCCTACCACTCTGTAATGTAAGAAGTGACAAAACTTGATGCTGTTTACAGAACCAACCCACCGAAAAAGCAGGATTACAACCTCTACCACTGCGCAATTGAGTAGGTTCCAATCCTGAACTGAGATTCATCGATACCTAACGTAGGGGCGACTCATGAGTCGCCCCTACTTAACGTTTATGAATTCAATTACAAAGCGCGTAGGGTGGGTTGGCTGCCAGGTTTTCATGTGCTGAGGTCTGTAATGTAAGAAGTGCCAAAGCTTGATGCTG